>DATNJE010000182.1:0-6167 GCA_035604095.1 Terriglobales bacterium | reverse complement strand
GGCGTCATTGGCTCCAACCGCACCACCAACGAAGAGAACTATCTTCTGCAGAAGTTCGCGCGCCTGGTGCTGCGGACGAATAACATCGACCATCACCGCACCGCCGACTACCCGGCGTTCGTGAACGCGCTTTCCGGGCACGCCAACGCCACGGCCAGCATGCGCGACCTGTCGTCAGCCCAGGCGGTGCTGCTGATCGGCAATGATCCTACCTACCAGCATCCGCTGCTGGCGTGGCAGATTCGCACCAATGTCCGCCTGCACGGCGCGCGCTTGTACGTGGTTAATTCGTGGCCCATCAAGCTGACGCGCCAGGCGAAGGCGTTCGTGCAGATCCCCGAGGGCGCCGAGGGCAAGGCCGCGGCGTTTCTCTCGGGTGATGATTCTGCCGCCGGGGCGCTGGTCACGGACAAGACGACGCACGAGAAGCTGATGAGCTTCCGCGAGAAACTGCAGGGCGAGCACAACCTCGTCGTCATCTTCGGATCGGGGTTGCGCGGACAGGAGTTTTCCGGGCTGGTCCGGGCTGTTGCTGCCGCGGGTGCGAAGTTCATCTGCCTGGGCGACTATGCCAACTCGCGCGGCGCAGCCGACATGGGCCTCTATCCCGACCTGCTGCCAGGCTACCTGCCGCTGAGTGAGGCACCGCGTTTCGGTGAGCCGTGGAAGTCGGTTCCGCAACAGCCAGGCATGAATCTCGAGCAGATGTTCGCCGCGGGAAAAGAACACAAGCTGCGTGCGTTGTACGTGGTCGGGTCGAACCCGGTCTCGCGTTACGACATCGACCCGTTCGTGCTGGCAGAGACCTTCGTGGTGGCCGAGGACTTGTTCCTCACCGAGACTGCGAACGTCGCCGACGTGGTGCTACCAGCAGCTTGTGCGTATGAAAAATCCGGCAGCTTCACCAACACCTGCGGCGACCTGCAACTGCTGTACAAGGCCGGCGATTGCGAGGGGGTGAAGCCTGATCTGGAGATCATCGTGCGCCTCGCTGAGCGGATGGGGTTCGATATCTGCCAGCTTGTGCCCATGAGCCCCAGCGGCCTGCGCGCCGACTTTGGCGAGTCGCGCGGCGCGCAGTCGGGCGAGGCGGACCGGCAGGCGATCTGGAACCGGCGCCAGGGTTACGAACCGCGCGTCAGCCCATTCAACCCGTTCGCGGTGCTGGAAGAGATCCAGCGCCTGGTGCCGGGGTACGACGTGGGCCGGCTGGAGCTGCTCTCCGGCAACGATGTGCACACCCGGACTGCTGGCCTCGCGCCCGGCAGAGCTGAGGCAGACCGGTCGCTCGTGCCCTCGAATGACAACCTGTTCACCTCCGGCACGCTGGGGCGTTATTCCCATGTGCTGAATCAAGTCATCGAAAACCGGCTCGGGTTGCCGAACGAGAAGAAAGAGGTTGCGGCGGACTGACTGGGCCGACGCGAAGAATTGGGTTAATGGGTAATTTGGTAATTGGGTAATTGACGCCGCGACACATACAGTTTTAATTACCCAATTACGAAATTACCCAATTACCCAATGCGATGCAATGCTGACCATCACCACCTTCGTTGTGGTCACCGTGATCAAGATTGTGATCGCGCTGCTGGTGCTGCTCACCGCCGTGGCGTACACCACCTGGCTGGAGCGCAAGCTGGTCGGCCACATACAGAACCGCTGGGGGCCGCAGCGGGTGGGGCCATTCGGGCTGCTGCAGCCGCTGGCCGACGGGCTGAAGTTTATCTTCAAGGAAGACCTAACACCGCCGCACGTTTACAGGCCGCTCTACATCGCTGCGCCCATATTGTCGCTGACGCTGGCGCTGACCTCGATCTCGCTGGTGCCCATCGGCAACTGGGTGACGGTCCGAGGCATCGACACTCCACTCGAGATCACCGACGTCAACATCGGCCTGCTCATCATTCTTGGGATCACTTCGCTGGGGGTGTACGGCATTGCGCTCGCGGGATGGTCGTCGAACAGCAAGTACTCGCTGCTGGGCGGCCTCCGCGCCGGCGCGCAGATGGTGAGCTACGAGATCGCGCTGGGCCTGTCGCTGGTGGGCGTGCTGATCATGTCCGGCAGCCTGAACCTGCGCGACATCGTGGACATGCAGGGTGGCCACATGTGGACGTGGATCCCGCGCTGGAACATTTTTCGCGGGCAGTTCGTCGCCTTCTTCGTGTACCTGGCGGCGGCATTTGCCGAGACCAACCGCGTGCCCTTCGACCTGCCCGAGGCGGAGACCGAGCTGGTCGCCGGCTACCACACCGAGTACAGCTCGATGAAGTTTGCGATGTTCTTCATGGCGGAGTACGCCAACATGATCACCGTGGCCTCGATCGCCACGCTGCTGTTTCTGGGAGGCTGGCACGGACCGGTCTTCGGGCCCTGGTGGCTGGTGGCCATCCTGCCCGTCTTCTGGTTCGCGCTGAAGGTGTTTGGTTTTATTTTTCTGTACATATGGATCCGCGGCACGCTGCCGCGCTTCCGCTATGACCAGTTGATGGCCTTTGGGTGGAAGTTCCTGTTTCCGCTCGCCGTGGCCAACGTGCTGGTCACCAGTTTGATTGTGGCGTTGCAAAAATAAATGCTTCAGCTCGTCTTATTCTTCGTCTTTGGGATCATCGCCGTGGCCGCGGCGGTGAACCTGCTGGTGCAACGGCACCCCATCAACAGCGCGCTTTCGCTGATCGTGGTGATGGCGTCGCTGGCCGCGCTCTTTCTGCTGATGGGAGCGGAATTTCTGGCCGCCATCCAGGTGATCGTTTACGCCGGCGCCATCATGGTGCTGTTCGTGTTCGTCATCATGCTGCTCAACGCCGGCGAGGAGGAGCGCACCACCGGCAGCCGCGTCGCCATGCTCCTGGGATTCCCCGCGGTGGTGGTGCTGGCCGGCCTGCTGGGGTGGACGATGCTTACCCACAACCCACATCCGGTTACGGTGGACCTCAGCGGGCGCTTTGTGGGCTCGCCCACCGCCATCGCGCAACTGATCTTTCGGGATTTCCTGCTGCCGTTTGAAGTCACCTCGGTGCTGATCCTGATTGCCATCATGGGCGCGGTGGTGCTGGCCAGTCCGGCCGGGACTACGACCGGGCCTGGCACTCCGGAGCCGCCGGCGAGGAAGGAGGGATAGATGGTCCCGATCTCCTACTATCTCGGGCTGAGCGCGATTTTGTTCTCGCTGGGCGTGGTGGGCTTTCTGATCAAGCGCAACCTGATCACTCTGTTCATGTCGATCGAGCTGATGCTGAACGCGGTGAACCTGGCGTTCGTGGCTTTCGCGTGGCAGTGGAAATCGCTTAACGGGCAGGTGTTCGTGTTCTTCGTGATGGTAGTAGCGGCGGCCGAGGCTGCGGTCGGGCTGGCCATCATCATCGCCGTCTTCCGCACGCGCGAGACGCTGAATGTGGACCGCGTGAATCTGCTCAAACTATGAAGCCGCACCTCCATCTTTGGCTCATTCCGCTGCTGCCGCTGGTTGGCGCCGCCATCAACGGCCTGCTGGGGCGGCGGTTTCCCAAGCGCGCGGTCGCGTGGGTCGGCAACGTCTTCGTGGGTGCAAGCTGCGCGATGGCATGGTGGGTGTTCGCACGCTTCCTCAGCCTTCCGCACGAGATGCTGCCCTACGTGCGCGACTACGCCACGTGGATTCGCGCTGGCGACTTCTCGGTCAGCTACGGCGTTTATCTCGACCAGCTCTCCATGGTCATGGTGCTGGCGGTCACCAGCGTCGGGTTCCTGATCCACATTTACTCGATCGGCTACATGGCGCACGAAGGCGGCTACTACCGCTTCTTCGCCTACCTGAACCTGTTCATGTTCTTCATGCTGACGCTGGTGCTGGCCAACAACTACCTGGTGATGTTCATCGGCTGGGAAGGCGTGGGGCTGGCGTCATATCTTTTGATCGGATTTTTCTTCCTACGCGATTCGGCGGCGTCGGCGGGCAAGAAGGCATTCATCGTCAACCGCATCGGCGATTTCGGATTCCTGATTGCGCTTTTCCTGCTGATTAAACACTTCGGCTACCTGGATTTCGGCCGTCTTTTCCCCATGATTTCGAAGCTCGGCGTCGAGAACGCCGCGCCCGGCCTGCTCACCGCTATCGGCTTGCTCTTGATGATGGGCGCTGCCGGCAAGTCGGCTCAGCTTCCGCTGTACGTCTGGCTGCCGGACGCGATGGAAGGCCCCACGCCGGTCTCCGCGCTTATCCATGCCGCGACCATGGTAACCGCGGGCGTCTACATGGTGGCACGCTCGAACGTGATCTTCAACCGCGCCCCCTCGGCGATGCTGGTCGTCGCCATCGTGGGTTGCCTGACCGCGCTGTTCGCGGCCACCATCGGCATGGCGCAGACTGACATCAAGAAAGTGCTCGCCTACTCCACCATCTCCCAGCTCGGCTACATGTTCCTGGCCTGCGGGGTGGCGGCGTTCTCGGCCGGCATCTTCCACCTGATGACGCACGCCTTCTTCAAGGGATTGCTGTTCCTGGGTGCGGGATCGGTGATCCACGCTCTCGGCGGCGAGCAGGACATGCGCCGCATGGGCGGCCTGCGCAAGCACATCCCGTGGACGTTCTGGACGATGACCGCCGCGACCTTCGCCATCGCCGGCATTCCGCCCTTCGCTGGCTTCTTCAGCAAGGACGAGATCCTCTGGAGCGCGTTCTCCAGCCGGTATGGGAGCTGGATCTTCTGGGCCATTGGGCTCCTCACCGCATTCCTGACGTCGTTCTACATGTTCCGGCTGTGGTTTCTGACTTTTTTCGGCGAATTTCGCGGAGCGGAAGCAAGCGCGGGCGAACCCGGGCATGGCCACATTCACGAGAGCCCGAGAGTGATGCTGATCCCGCTGGCGATCCTCGCAGTGCTTTCGGTGATCGGCGGCTGGATCGGCTGGCCGGAGTCGCTCGGCGGAACGCAGCGCTTCGACCACTTCCTCTCGCCGGCGTTTGGCACCCACGCTGAAGAAGCCGCTGTCGCTGCTGCTGAGCACAGCAAGGAGTTGCTGCTGGCGGGTGTATCGGTGCTGGCAGCGCTGCTGGGGCTGTTCCTCGCGTGGCTGCTCTATCAGCGGCGACGCGACCTGCCCGACAAGATCGCCGCCGCGCTGGGCGGGCTTTATACCACGGTGCGCGACAAGTACTACGTGGACGAGGGCTACGCCGCCGCTATCGTGCAGCCGCTGATCAAGGGCTCGACCTACATCCTGTGGCGCGGCATCGATGCCGGCGCCATCGACGCTACCGCCAACGAATCCGCCGAAACCGCGCAACACGTCTCCGACGCGCTCCGCCACATGCAGTCCGGAAACGTGCGCTCCTACGCGGGGTGGGTCGCGGCCGGCGCCGCCCTGGTCATCGCCTACATGGTCTACCTGGGGGTGCGAGGATGAACGCCGCCATCCTCACCCTCGTCACCTTTGTGCCCCTCGCTGGCGCGCTGCTGTTGATGTTCTTCCCGCGCAAGGACGACCTGGTGCGCTGGTTCGCGCTGATCGTCACGCTGGTGGGATTCGTTCTCTCCCTGCACCTGCCGCTGCACTTCGTCCGCGGCGCCAGCGGCTTCCAGTACGAGATCAACCTCCAGTGGATCACCAGCCCGAACATCCACTACCACCTGGGAATCGACGGCATCTCGATGTGGCTGGTCGTGCTCACCACCTTCCTCAGCCCGCTGTGCGTGCTGATCTCGTGGAAGTCGGTGCGCGATCGTGTCAAGGAGTTTTTCATCCTGCTGCTGCTGCTGGAGACGGCGCTGATCGGCGTGTTCGTCTCGCTCGACCTCTTCCTCTTCTATTTCTTCTGGGAAGCCACCCTGATCCCGATGGCGCTGATTATTGGCATATTCGGCCACGAACGCCGAGTCTACGCCGCGGTGAAGTTTTTCCTGTTCACCATGATCGGGTCGGTGTTCATGCTGGCGGCGATCATCTGGCTGTACGCGCAGACGGGGAGCTTCGAGTACACGGCGATCCAGTCAGCAGTGCAAGCCGGTCAGATCAGTTGGCAGGCCGCGCTGTGGTGCTTCCTCGGGTTCTTCCTGGCGTTTGCCGTGAAGGTGCCGATCTTCCCGCTGCACACCTGGCTGCCGGACGCGCACTTCGAAGCGCCCACCGCCGGTTCCGTCCTGCTGGCGGGCGTGCTGCTGAAGATGGGGACCTACGGCCTGCTGCGT
>DATNJE010000181.1:0-22528 GCA_035604095.1 Terriglobales bacterium | reverse complement strand
TCCCTGGACCGTTTTGCGCAGGATGTCCTTGAGCTCGCCCTGCTTGTAGAGCTGCTCCGGATTCGGCGACCAGTCCGCGACTTCGCGCGGCATGGTGTCCTCTTCCGTCTGGATATCCTCGTCCAGCGACACCGTGCGGTCCGAGCGCCGCCGCCGCAACTTCATCAGCGACTCGTTCACCGCGATCCGGACCAGCCAGGTATAAAACTTCGAGTTCCCCTGGAACTGCTCCAGGTTTTCGTACGCCTTCAGGAACGCATCCTGCACCACGTCTTCCGCATCCTCGCGGTTCTGCGTGATGTGCTGCGCGATGCGGAAGATGTTCCGGTCATACCGCTTGACCAGTTGTTCGAACGCCGCTACATCGCCGCGCTTGGCGGCCTGTACCAGCGCCAGCTCGTCCGTCGCTGCTGCGTCCCTTGCCTTTGTTTCGATGATCGCCATGGTCCCCGGATGCACAATTTCGTGCAATCGAATCGTCTATTGTAGCTGGTTCCCGGGCGCTCGGCGAGTCCACCCGCACCCCATCTTCTCTATGTACGCAAAGCGATACGGTTTGGACGCATACTCAAGGCTTTAGTTGGCAGGAAAGATCACCTTCCGCCGCATCTCGACAGGCTCGGCCCGTTTGCCCGTTGAGTCCCTTGAGTCCCTTGGTGCCCCCCCGTTGGGCAGAGATGGATTTGGCTCTATAATCGCTACGAGTACCGCACTACACGGGGAGCGCCGCGTTTCACTTTTCATGCAGGATTCCAAACAGATCGAATTCATTGCGGAACGGGTGGTTTCCGAGGTGCTGTCGCGCCACCTGCCGGAGATTCGCCAGGAGATGGTGCGGCGGGTCATAGCCGAGCTGCCGGCCGCGGGCACCAGCGAGGGCGGCGCTGCGTCGGCGGTGCTAGACGCCGCCCTGGCGGCGCTGCAGGACGTCACCTCGCAAGCCGATGTCCTCAACGTGCTGCTGGATTTCGCGGCCCGCTTCAGCGGGCGCGTGGCCCTGTTCGTGGTTCGCGGCGAGTCCGCCACCGTATGGCAGGCGCGCGGCTTTCCCGACGACAACGGCTTGCGCAACTTCAACCTCAACCTGGCCGACGCCGTGGTTGCGCGGGTCGTGCACGAGCGCGTCCCGGGCGCGGCCGGCCTGGATTTCGATCCCAACTTCCTGGCCCGGGTCGGACATGCCGCCGGAGGCAACGCCATCCTGTTGCCACTGGTGCTGCGCGAAAAGGTCTCCGCCCTGGTCTATGCGGATTGCGGGCTGGAGGGCGGCAAGCTCGATGTGTCCGCGCTCAAGCTGCTGATGCGCTCCGCCGGCATGTGGCTGGAAGTGCTGGCCCTGCGCAAAGCCATGATGGGAGGAGCTCCGGCACCGGAGCCACCGCCTGCGCCGGAGCGGTCGCCGGTAACGGTGGGCTCGGTTACGCCGGAGCGAGCGGCCGCCGTGGCCGCCTCCGCCCCACCACAGGCCGCCCAACAGCAGGCCGCGCCCGCCGCCTCCAGGTCGGCGATCGCCGTCGCCACTCCGGAATCGGACTGGACCCCCGAGGAGCGCGATCTCCACCTGCGCGCCCAGCGCTTTGCCCGCTTGCTGGTGGATGAGATCAAGCTGTACAACCAGGCCAAAGTGGCGGAAGGGCGCGCCGCCAGAGATCTCTACGACCGGCTCAAGGAAGATATCGACAAGAGCCGCGCTTCCTACCACAAGCGGTACGGCAGTACTCCCGCCGCCGCTGCCGACTACTTCACCAAGGAACTGGTCCGCATCCTTGCGGACAATGACGCCTCTCTGCTAGGAGCGAATTTCCCGGGTTGATGCTGGTCGTGCGCAGTCGCGTTTTCATTCTCACCCTCGTGCTCGGCGGGCTGGTAACGCCCAGGTTGGCGGCGCAGCAATCGGGCGGCGAGACCTCGTCGCAGAGCTCCAGCGCGAAGAAGAAATCCACCACAACCAAGAAACCCACCGGCACCACGACCAAGAAGCCCGCGAGCACGACAGCCAGGAAGTCCACCAGCACCAAAAAGAGAACCACGACGGCGAAGAAGAAACACGTCACCCCGATCCGCGTGACACGGGTGAAGCGCGCCTTCGTGGCCTCGGCTGCGCTGAAGCCGATGGCGCGTCAACTGTTGCAGGACCGCGGCCCGGCTGCCTATGCCGGGGTGGAGAACTACGCGCGCGCGCACAACGACGAAGCCGGCTCGCTGGCCTGGCTGGTCGCGGGATATGCGCGCGTCCTCGACCGGCAGTATCCCGCCGCCATCGAGCCGCTCAAGAGCGCGCGCGCCCACGCCGGTGAGCTGGGCGACTACGTGGACTACTATCTCGCCGCGGCCTACGCCGGCGCCGGAGATCCCACCCACGCGGCCGCGGCTCTCGAAGGGTTCCAGACGAAGTATCCGGACTCGCTGCTGGAGCGCGATGCCATGGTGGAGTACGCGGGGGCGCTGGTCTCGACCGGCCATGAGCAGCAGGCCATCGCGTTGCTCGAGGCGCACCGCACGCCCGCGCGCGCCGACCTGGAACTGGTGCTGGGCCGCGCCTACTCCGCAGCCGGACAGCCGGTAAGAGCGGTGCAGACGTTGCGTCGCATCTACTTCACCATGCCGCTGGCCGCCGAAGCCGCCGACGCCGAGCTTCTTTTGAAGCCATTGGCGGGAGTTCCGGGCGTGCCTCCCGTCACCTTCCAGGAGCAGAAGACGCGCGCCGAGCTGCTAGACCTGGCGCGCCGTCACACCGACGCTATCCTCGAGTATCGCTCCCTGTTGAAGCAGGCGCCGCCGGAAGAACTCGCGGGCGTACGGGTGGGGCTGGCGGCGGCGCTCTATCACGGCGGGCGGACTTACGAGACGCAGCAGGCGCTGGCCGGGCTGCCGCCTATGACCGGCGAACCCGATGCCCTGCGCTTGTACCTGTTGCTGGAGATGGAGCGCCCCGACCTCAATCGCGTCGAGCAGACGCTCTCCAGCCTGCGCGGCAGTTATCCCAGCAGCCCGTGGCTCGAGGAGGCGCTGTACTCGGCCGCCAACCTGTACCTGCTGCGGCCGGACTACGACCACGCCGCCGCGCTCTATGCCGAGATGGCGCAGCGCTTTCCCACGGGCAAGTACGCGCCTTACGCGCACTGGAAGGCGGCATGGCTGAGTTTCCGCCTGGGCCGGAACGGCGAAGCCCGCTGGCGGTTCGAAAAGCAAGTGGAGCTGTATCCCACTTCCAATCAGGTGGTGCCTTCGCTCTACTGGCGCGGAAGGATCGCGGAAGATGAGCACGATTACGCCCGCGCCCGCGCCTACTACCAGAAGATCCTGGACCGCTTCCGCCACTACTACTACGCCGACCTGGCAAGCACGCGGCTGCGCGGCCTCCCGCCCAGCACCGATCCGGTGGCGGATCCTTTGCTCGATCACATCCCCGCGCTGCGGCCGCTGGCGGGCGTAACCAACACCGAGTTGCCCTCCGACGACCTGCGCGCGCAGAAGAGCCTGCTGCTGGAGAACGGCGCGCTCTACGAGCTGGCCATGCGTGAGCTGCAGGCGGCCAATAGCAATGGCGACGCGCCCTGGGCGCTGGCCCAGATCGCACATCTCTACCAGGAGCAAGACCGTTACGATCGCGCCTTGCAGACGCTGAAGCGCGCTGTGCCCGGATACTTCGGCCTGGAGATCGAGCAACTGCCGCGCCCGGTGTGGGAAGCGCTGTTCCCCCGGCCGTGGTGGAGCGACGTGAAGAAGTACGCGGCCGAGAACCAGCTCGATCCCTACCTGGTGGCGGCGCTGATCCGGCAGGAATCGGAATTCAATCCCGCCGCGGTCTCGCGCGCCGACGCCATCGGCCTGATGCAACTGCTGCCCGTCACCGGCAAGCGCATGGCGCGCGAGCTGAACGTCAGAAGGTATTCGGTCGGCATGCTGGCGGAACCCGGGGTCAACGTGCAACTGGGCACGCGTTATTTCCGGCAACTGGTGCAGAAGTTCGACGGCAAGCTGGAATTGGCGCTCGCGGCCTATAACGCTGGCGCCGACCGCGTGGAAGAATGGCGCTCATCGGGGAACTTCCGCGAGCCTGCCGAGTTCGTCGAGTCCATCCCTTTCACCGAGACTCGCGAGTACGTGCAGGCGATCCTGCGCAACGCCGGCATCTACCACCGTCTCTATGGCACGCCGTAGAATGGATTCGCTGTAACCGCGACCCCATGTCACTGCCTGACTTCAAGCTTCTGCGTCCTCGAACCCTTGCTGAGGCCGTCGACCTTCTCGGCAAACACGCCGACGCGCAGCTCGTCGCGGGCGGAACGGACCTGATTCCGTCCATGAAGCAGCGCCTCTTCGCGCCGGCCTGGATGATCGACATCCGCCGCATCGCCGAACTGCGCGGCGTCCGCAGCGTCCCGGGGCAGGGAACTAAGATCGGCGCACTTACCACACTCACCGAGATCGAGCACTCCGGCCTTATCCGACGCGACTATCCCGTGCTGCACGAAGCCGCCAAGACCGTGGCTTCGCCCATCCTGCGCAACATGGGCACGCTGGGCGGCAACATCTGTCTGGACACGCGCTGCCTGTGGTACAACCAGTCGCTTACCTGGCGCACATCGTGCGGATTTTGCATCAAGAAAGATGGCGATCTCTGCCACGTCGCCCCCGGCGGTTCGAAGTGCTGGGCGGTCTTTTCCGGCGACACGCCTCCGGCGCTGCTCTGCCTTGATGCCGAGCTGGAGATCGCCGGCCCCGCGGGCACGCGGCGACTGGCGCTGCGCGACTTCTACACCAACGTCGGCGACGCCCGCATGAAGATCGCCCGGAACGAGATGGTCGCGCGCGTCTTCCTGCCCGAGCGCACCGCCGGATACCGTGGCGTGTACCGCAAGCTGCGGGTGCGCGGCTCCATCGATTATCCGCTGGCCGGCGTGGCCGTCGCGCTCAAGCGCTCCAATGGACACGTGGAGGATGCCCGCGTCGCTATCACTGCCGTGAATCCTGCGCCGTTGTTGATTCGCGGCGTGGAGAAGGAACTGTTAGGGAAGCCGGTAACCGAAGAGATTGCCGCCGCGGTCGGCGAACTCGCCGCCCGCACCGCGAAGCCCTTGACGACGTCCGCCCTCACGCCTGAGTATCGCCGCGAGATGATTCGTGTCTTCGCCAAGCGGGCCGTGCTGGAAGCGGCAAAAAAGTGAGAAGTGGGAAGTGGTAAGTGATAAGTTTGTCTCGCCAACGACCAACGACTAACGACCGACGACTGCCTTGATCACCGACTGCCACATCCACATCCAGCCCATGGAGATGTTCAACCCCGGGGCGCTGGCCGCGATGAAGCGCAAGCGGCCGAACTTCGACCAGATTTGCGAATTCTGCCGTTCGCCCAAAGCGTTCCTCAAGCACCTGGACGCCTGCGGCATCGGCCGTGCCGTGCTCATCAACTATGTGGCGCCTGAGGTCATCGGCTTCACGCCCGAGGTCAATGCCTTCATCGCCGGCTACGTCAAGGAGGACCCGCGCCGCCTGATTCCGTGCGGCAGCCTGCATCCGCGGCACAGCACCAACTTCATGGCAGACGTG
Source organism: Terriglobales bacterium (assembly GCA_035604095.1). Taxonomy (GTDB): domain Bacteria; phylum Acidobacteriota; class Terriglobia; order Terriglobales; family Acidobacteriaceae; genus JAHFUA01. The sequence continues at coordinate 16,975 of DATNJE010000181.1, read as the reverse complement.
GACCACCTGCTCCGTCTCGGCATACGCATGATCAAGGTCCACCCCCCTCACCAGTTGCTCTATCCCAACGACTACCTGCACGGCGTGAAGGAGCTGGAGATCCTCTACCGCGCGGCTGAAGCCAACGGCGTGCCGGTGATGGTCCACACCGGGACGTCCATCTTCCCCGGCGCGCGCAACAAGTTTGGCGACCCGATCCATGTGGATGACGTGGCCGTGGATTTCCCGCGCCTGAAGATTCTGCTGGCGCACGGCGGCCGGCCGCTGTGGATGAACACCGCGTTCTTCCTTGTGCGCCGCCACGCCAATGTCTATCTCGATATCAGCGGCATTCCGCCCAAAACGCTGTTGAAGTATTTCCCGCGGCTGGAGGAGATCGCGACCAAGACCGTCTTCGGCACCGACTGGCCCGGGCCCGGTGTCCCTGACATCAAGCAGAACCTAGACGATTTCCGCGCGCTGCCGCTCTCCGAGGCGGCGAAAGAGCAGATTCTTACGAAGACGGCACTGACGCTTTGGCCGGCGTGATTGCGGTGCGCGACAACCCGCTCCGGTACAGTAGGGGTCCCTCGACTCGCGCTCCGCTCGCCAACTCGCGTCGCGCTTCGCTCGGGATGACAGAGTAAGGAACGGGACGGCACCCTCCCCCTGTTCAATCACCCGATGACCCGATTCCCGGTGGCCCAATAAAAATGGGGAGCTCGCGCTCCCCAGCGTGAAACTCGAAGATTGAACGAGTCCTATTCTCCCGGCACGCCTGCGCTGGCCATCAGCACCGGGCGGTCCAGTTCAAGAAAAATCTCCGTTCCAGTGGGAAGCTGGGCAGAGTGTCTGGTAAGCAACCAATGCGTAGTAACGACGCCGAATCCGATCCCTGCGCCGATGAAGCCGCCCTTCGCTCCCGCGGCTAGGATGCCGACCACGGCGCCGGCGCCGGAGCCCGCCGCGGCTTCAACGTCATCGCGCCCGCTGCGCGCGGAGCCATGTATCCTGCCTTCATCGTCCACCGTAGTGTGCGACGACTTGGCCGTATCCATCACGGTGGCGGTGATCAGGTACTCGTTGCCGTTAGGCAGGACGATGCGGTCGGGCAGCAGCGCGATGGTCGGCTTGCCGGCGATGCGCCGCGGCTCGCTCAGCTTGGTTACCCGGCCGGTCACCGACGCGCCCACCGGCACCATGGTGGCGCCGTTGACCACCACCGCCTCGGTCACACGCCCGGTGAACACATCGCCCACTTTGTTCTTGTGGGTGGAAAGCGGTGTCTCCAGCTTCATACGCAGGCCGGTTCCCGCCGGCAACGACACGCCCTCTTGCGCCATGGCCGCTGCTGCCAGCAGCAGCATCGCCAACGTCATACCGATTAATCTCTTCATCACCATTCCTCCTTGGCTGACCTTGTGTTCAAAATCGATCCTGGACTCGATGGCGCAAACTCAATCTCTCGCTGACTGCAACTGCTGCAACACCAAGCTGATGTCCGCCCGGTCTCTCTGGTCGGAGCTGACGTACACGAACCGCAGCCTGCCTTTGCGGTCCACGATGAAGGTGGCCGGCCGCGCGATGTTGATGGCATCGTGCGCCAGCCAGTGATAGATGCCATAGGCCTTGGTGACCGCGCGGTCTTCGTCCAGCAGGAAGGGAAAGCTGACCGGATGCTGGGCCAGATACTTCTCCGGTTTGAACAACCCGCCGCGCTTTTCGGCCGCGATGTATAACAGGCTCCCCGCTCGCTCTATCTCGTCCTTGTGTGGCTCCAACTGGGCCATGCGCTTGACGCAGTTCGGTCACCAGGTCCCTCGCAAAAACTCCAGGATCACCGGACCGCGCACCAGCACCTGAGGGAGGGAATAGACCTCGCTGCGATTCGCTGCCGCGAGCGTAAATTCCGGCGCACGATCGCCGATCCTCAAAGTTTGCGAGGAACCCGGCACCACTCCGACTTTAAGCCAGCCCGGGATGTCCGCAACATGCGAAACCAAAATGGGAACCAGCTTAGGCACGTGAACAGTCGGCTTCTCGAAAGCGGATGGCAGCCCACCCATCGCCTGGTTGCACGGCCTCGCCGTGCGGCCGCGTTGCACTATAATCGCCAGTCGCATGCGCAAGACCTACACCGGCACGGGATATCTCACCGGCCGCCGCGTACGCTTCTATAAAGGCGATGACAATGTCCTGCGTTATTCAGACCCGCACGAGGAACTTATGACCGATACCAGCATTGGCGAGATTCGCGTCCGCGAGATTCTCGATTCCCGCGGCAATCCTACGATCGAGGCAGAGGTTTACCTGGCCGACGGCAGCATGGGACGAGCCGCGGTGCCCAGCGGCGCTTCCACCGGAGAGCACGAAGCCGTGGAGCTTCGCGACGGCGACGACGCCCGCTACCAGGGCAAAGGCGTGCTCAAGGCGGTGGAGAACGTCAACAGCGAGATCGCTGAGGCGCTCTCCGGCATGGACGCCGGCGATCAGCGCGCGCTCGACGACAAGATGATCGAGCTCGACGGCACTGAGAACAAAGCGCGACTCGGCGCGAACGCCATCCTTGCGGTCTCCATGGCAGCAGCGCGCGCCAGCGCCGCGTCGCTCAAGTTGCCGCTCTACCGCTATCTCGGCGGAGTCAGCGCCAACGTGCTGCCCGTGCCCATGATGAACATCCTCAACGGCGGCGCGCACGCCGATAACAACGTGGATTTCCAGGAATTCATGGCCATGCCGGTGGGCGCCTCGTCATTCGCCGAAGCGCTGCGCTGGGGCGCGGAGGTCTTCCACACCCTGAAAGGCGTGCTCAAGAAGCGCGGATACAACACCGCCGTGGGCGACGAAGGCGGCTTCGCGCCCTCGCTCAAGTCCAATGTCGAGGCCATCGAGGTCATTCTGGAAGCCATCCAGAAGGCCGGCTACAAGCCGGGCGACGATATCGCCATCGCCCTCGATCCCGCGGCCAGCGAGTTCTATCAGGATGGAAGATACGTTTTCAAGAAGTCGGACAAGTCGACGAAGAGCTCCGACGACATGGTCCGCTTTTATGCCAAGTGGACGAGGGATTATCCCATCGTCTCGCTGGAGGACGGACTTTCGGAAGAAGACTGGGACGGCTGGCAGAACCTGACCAAAGAGCTTGGCGGCAGGATTCAGCTCGTCGGCGACGACATTTTCGTGACCAATATCCGGATCTTCGGCGAAGGCATCGAGAAGGGAATTGCCAACTCGATTCTGATCAAGCTCAACCAGATCGGCACCGTCAGCGAGACGCTCGACGCCATCGCACTGGCCCGCCGCAACGGCTACACCTCGGTGATCTCGCACCGCTCGGGCGAGACCGAGGACACCTTTATCGCCGACTTCGCCGTCGCCACCGGCGCCGGGCAGATCAAGACCGGCTCCGCCTCGCGAACCGACCGCATCGCCAAGTACAACCAGTTGCTGCGCATCGAGGAGGAACTGGGTTCCGGCGTCCGCTTCCTCGGCCTCAAGGCTCTGAACTACCACGGCGAACTGGCGGCCAAGGTGGAAGCGTGAACCAATCGCGAACGCAAAGGAGCACTAACGTGAGACGATGGGCAGCTTTGACCGCTTTTGTCCTGATCTGTGCTTCTTTCGCATGCAGCCAAACCGCGCCGGCTGCGGCCTCCGCAGCACAGCCCAGCGCGGCGAAAATCGCGAAGATTCGGGAGCTGATTATCTTGACTGGCGCACCCCGCATTACGGTGGACATGATGAAGTTTCAAATCGCTAGCATTAAGAAGCTGCTGCCATTTCCGCCACGTGCGCAGGACGATTTCGAAAAGGAGTTCATGGCCTCCGTCGATATGAATGCGCTCGTCGATCTCATTGTTCCGATCTACGACCGGCATTTCTCGGAGGAGGACGTCGACGGCATGTTAGTTTTTTACCGGAGTCCTATTGGCCAGCGCGTCACCAAAGCTCTTCCTGAAATCACGGCTGAATCCCAGGAGGCAGGAAAGGAATGGGGACAAGGACTCGGTGCGAAGGTGGGTCGGAAGATCGGGGAGAAACTCGCCCACGGCGATTATGGCCCCTGGCCACCCGAGCAGCAGGATTCACCTCAGCAGAAGCATTGAGTTGCGGAAGATCCGGGATGACGGGCGTGGTCATGGCGTGATCAGGGGTGAACGAACGGCTTTGCCCCTCGGCTCGCGCTGAAGCGCTCGCTCGGGGTGATAGATTAGCGAAGATTTATCATGCCTAGACCGAAGCCACTCGTCCTCATCATCCTCGACGGCTGGGGATATGCGCCGCCGTCGAACGCCAACGCCATCTCGCTGGCGCGCAAGCCCACCTACGACCAGCTCCTGCGCGACTATCCCAACACGCTCATCCACACCAGCGGACGCTGTGTCGGGCTGCCCGACGGGCAGATGGGCAACAGCGAGGTCGTCCACCTCAACATCGGCGCTGGCCGCGTGGTGTACATGGACATCACCCGCCTCGACCTGATGATCCAGAACGGAGAGTTTTTCTCCAACCTCGAGCTGCTGGCGGCCATCAAGCACGCGCGCTCGGGCGGGCGTCGCCTGCACATCTTCGGGCTGCTCTCCGATGGCGGCGTGCACTCTTCCGAGGAGCATCTTTACGCGCTCCTGCGCATGGCCAAGCAGAACGGCGTGGACCGCGTCTTCGTCCACTGCTTCATGGACGGCCGCGACACCCTGCCCACCAATGGCGCCGGCTACATCGAGCAGCTCCAGCAGAAGATGCGCGAGTACGGCGTCGGCAAGATCGCCTCGATCGAAGGCCGCTACTACGCCATGGACCGCGACCGCCGCTGGGAGCGCATCGAGAAAGCCTTCGCCGCGATGGTCGAAGGCAAGGGCGAGGGCGGCGCCTACATCGATCCGGTGCAGGGCGTGAAGGATTCCTATAACAAGGGCGTGACCGACGAGTTCGTCCTGCCGTTCGTCTGCGTGGACAACCGCGGCGAGCCGCTGGCCCGCATCCGGGACGATGACGCTTGCATCGACTTCAACTTCCGCGCCGACCGCGCCCGCCAGATCACCCGCGCGCTCGCCCGCAAGAGCCATCTCACTGCCGAAGACGGCCGCGAGTTGCCCGGCGCCGAAGATCTCGACCGCACGGTTCCCCGCGAGCGCGTCCCCGCCAACTTGCATTACCTGTGCATGACGCGCTACGACAAGCAGTTCACGCTGCCCTACGTGGTGGCGCCGGAAGCGCTCTCCAACATCCTCGCGAACGTCATGGCCAACCTGCACCTGCGCAACCTGCGCGTGGCCGAGACCGAGAAGTATGCGCACGTGACTTACTTCTTCAACGGCGGCGTGGAGCAGCCGTTTCCCGGCGAAGATCGCGTGCTGGTGCCTTCACCCAAGGTCGCGACCTACGATCTGAAACCGGAAATGTCGGCCAGCGGCATCGCCGACGCCGTGGTCAAGGCGGTGAACGATACCGCCTTCGACGTGATCGTGGTGAACTTCGCCAACGCCGATATGGTCGGGCACTCCGGCAAGATCCCGCCCACCATCCAGGCGGTCGAAACCGTGGACACCTGCCTCGGCCGCATTTACACCGCGGTGCGCCAGAAGGGCGCCGCCATGCTGGTTACCGCCGACCACGGCAACGCCGAGATGATGATCGACCCCACCACCGGTGGCCCGCATACCGCGCACACCACGAATCCCGTGCCGCTCATCATCGTCAGCGATCAGAACAAAGAGTTCAGTCTCCGCCCCGACGGCGCGCTGCAGGATATTTCGCCGACGGTCCTCGGCCTGTTGGGAATTCCGCAGCCAAAAGAAATGACGGGACGCGATTTGCGAATCACCCGATGACCCGATGAAGTTACTGATCATCATCCAGCATCCCTTCGCACTCTGGAACGCGCCCCAGTGGCTGGGCGAGCGCATCCATCGCGACTTTCCGCAGATCGAGGTGGACCAGCGCAACACTTATAAGAACGTCGAGGACCACATCCGCGACGCCGAAATTTTCTTCGGATGGTCGCTGCGTGGCGAGCAAGTCCGCACCGCGAAGAAGCTGCGCTGGATTCACTCCACGGCCGCGGCCGTCCACCAGTTGATGTCACCTGAGCTGCTCTTGAGCGACATCATCGTCACCAACGCCCGCTCCGTCCACGGGCCGGTGGTCGCCGAGCACGCCATTGGGCTTATGTTTGCGCTGGCCAAGCGTCTGCCAGCGGCGGTGCGCTACCAGCAGCAGCAGGTGTGGGCGCAGGAACAGGTTAGTTGCCAACATCCGCACCCGACGGAACTCGCCGGCTCGATCCTGGGCCTGATCGGCTACGGCGCGATCGGCAGCGAAGTTGCCCGCAGCGCCGCGGCGCTGGGAATGCGTGTCCTCGTGGCGCGCCTGCATCCGCAGAAGGACAGCGGAGTGAAGCAGGACGTCGAGACCTTCGCTCTCGACCGTCTCGACGATGTCATCTCGCAATCCGACTTCCTCGTCCTCGCCGCGCCGCTCACCGAGAAGACGCGCCACATCATCAATACCGAGCGTCTCGCCCGCATGAAGCCCGAGGGGTATGTGATCAACGTTGCCCGCGGCGCGTTGATTGATGAGGCGGCTCTGACCGAGGCGTTGCGGAACGGTCGCATCGGCGGCGCCGCACTCGACGTCTTCGACCAGGAACCGTTGCCCGCCGGCTCGCCGCTCTGGGAGCTGGACAACCTGCTGATCACGCCCCACACCGCCGCCACCACCGACAAGATGTGGGAGCGCCACTACGCGTTGATCAAAGAGAACCTCCGGCGCTATCTCGCCGGCGAGCCCCTGCTCGGCCTGGTGGACAAACAGGTGGGATACTGAATCGGGTGACCGGGTTATCGGTGATTTGTGAAACTTGCAACGTGAAGCCGGTCACCCCAGCAGCGGCCGGAGCGCTGCCTGAAAGCGTGCGATGAAGTGTTCTTCCAGGAAATTCTCTTCCACGCGCTGGCGGGCCGCGAGTCCCACGGCGGTGGCGTACGCGGAATCGCCCAGCACGCGCACGGCGGCTTGGGTGATGGTGGAAGCCAGAAGGTCGTTGAGCAGGATGGCGCCGCCGTCGGGAAAGAGTTCGCTCATCACGGTTCCTGCCAGCCCCATGACCGGCACGCCCGCGGCTGCCGCCTCCACTCCAGCCAAGCCGAACCCCTCCTGCTTGGAGGGAAAGAAGAACAGCCGGCAGCGCGCATAGAGTTGGTCGCGTTCCTGGTCGCTCAAGCGTCCGAGAAATTCGACCCCGGCGATCTGTTCCTGGGCGACGCGCCGCCGCAGCCGGGCTTGGTCATTACCGGCGCCGACGATGAGCAGCCTGGCGGCGGGAATGGATTTGCGCACTTCCGGCCAGGCATCGAGCACGGGATCGTGTCCTTTGAGGCGCTCCACCGAGGCCATGCGCCCCACGATCAGCCCCACCGGCGGCAGTTCGCCGGCCCGCACCGCGGTTTGGCGCCGCGGCACTCCCAGCCAGGTCACTTGGACTTCCGGCAGCCACGGGTTCACCGCGCGCGCGGCCATCACCGTGGCCGCGGAGTTGGAGAGCAGGATGTTGGCGCGCAGCAGCACCTCGCGCCGCCGCGTGACCAGCGGCTCCCAGACCTCGATGCCGTGCAGGAAGACGCCGTACGGCACTCTTCGCAGTCGCGGCAACAGGTGGTGGATGGCGGCCAGGTGAACGTGTTCGTAAAAGACGAAGTCCGGCCGGCTCAGCGAGCCCCAGAGCCCGCGGGCGGCGAACATCCCCTTGCGCAACGGGCGCGGCAGAGCGACCGGATGCCGCCACAGCGCCACCTCGTGCTCGCCGGCCAGCGCTTTCAGGATCGATTGCGAAACCACGCCGATGCCGCCGTGTGCCGTCCCCAACCCGGAGGTTACCAGCACAACTTTGCGACGAAGTCGCGCACTCATGGCAGAATGGGGATCACTGGTGAAACGAGAGTACCACAACTCATTCGCGAGCCTTCCCGCGTGAAGGTTCTGCACGTCGTGCCGTCGTTCTATCCCGCCTTCAACTACGGCGGCCCCATTACTTCCGTCTACGAGCTGTGCTCCGGACTGGTGCGCCAGGGTTGCGAAGTGCGCGTGCTGACCACGGACGCCAACGGCCTGGACGCCGTGCTCGATGTCGTGAAGGACGCGCCGGTCACGTTGCCGCCGGGCGTTTCCGTGCGCTACTGTCCGCGAATTTTTCGCCACTCCGTCTCTCCGCAACTGGCACGGCGGCTGGCGCCTTCGATACGCTGGGCCGACCTGGTCCACCTCACCGCGGTTTACAACTTCCCCACGCTGCCCACGTTGGCGGCGTGCCGCTGGCTCCAGAAGCCGCTGGTGTGGTCGCCGCGAGGCGCGCTGCAGCGCTGGCCAAGCTCGCGGCGTCCGGGGCTGAAGGCCGGATGGGAAGGCCTTTGTCGCCGGCTCGCTCCTCGCGGCATGGTCCTGCACGTCACCTCGGAGCAGGAAGCCGCGGAGAGCGCAGCCAAGTTTCCCGGCGCCCGCGCCGCAGTGATCCCCAACGGAGTTGAGCTGCCGCCGCGGCTTGAGCATCGCAACGGTTCTGGAGGCTTGCGGCTGCTGTTCCTCGGTCGTATTGATCCCAAGAAAGGCATCGAGAACCTGCTCGCTGCCTGCCAGCGTCTCGCTAACGTTGGCCGGCCGTGGTCGCTGGCCATTGCCGGCTCCGGCGACGCGGCCTATACCGCCGGCTTGGAGGAGAACGCCCGCAAACTGGGATTGGGCGAACGCGTCAGCTTTGTAGGCGAGGTGCGCGGCCAAGCCAAAGCCGATCTTCTCGCCGCCAGCGACCTCGCGGTCTTTCCCTCGCACACGGAAAATTTCGCCATGGTAGTGGCCGAGGCGCTGGCGCACGGCGTTCCCGTCGTGGCCAGCAAGGGCACGCCGTGGGCCGGCGTCGAGGCGCGCGGATGCGGCCTCTGGGTGCAGAACGATCCCGCCACCCTGGCCGAAGCCATCGAGCGCATGAGCCGCATGCCGCTCGCTGAGATGGGCCAGCGCGGCCGCCGCTGGATGGAGGAGGAATTCACCTGGGAAACAGTCGCGCGGGAGATGCTGCGGCTTTATGGTAAGCTCGTGCTCAAAGAACAAAGTGCTCCCTGACTCTGGATTTTTTTGGCTGTTCTACATCACGGGCCACTCGCATCACGCCGAGCCCATCGAGCCTGCGCATTTCCATCCCTTGCAAGGAGCCGTGACCGACTGAATGTGCGGGATAGCCGCATTGCTGGGGAAGCACAAACCGGAATGCGCCGCGGCCATGGTCCACACCATGAACGACGCGCAGGCGCATCGCGGTCCCGATGATCAGGGCGCGGTGGTGCTGCAGGTGGGCGGCGGGATCGTGGGCCTGGGCAACCGCCGGCTGGCCATCCTCGACCTCTCTCCGCACGGGCACCAGCCCATGCACAATCCCGATACCGGCGACGTGCTGGTGTACAACGGCGAGATCTACAACTCGCCAGACCTCCGCCGCGAGCTGCAACAAGCGGGCTTCACCTTTCGCGGCCGCAGCGACACCGAAGTGCTGCTGCGGGCCTATCAGCATTGGGGCGTGGATTGCCTCCCGCGTTTGCGCGGCATGTTTGCCTTCACCCTCTGGGACGCGCGCCGCTCGCGCCTGCTGATTGCTCGTGACCATCTCGGCATCAAGCCGCTCTACTACGCCGCACGCGAAGGCGAATGGTTCGTGTGCGCTTCGGAAGTCCGCGCCCTGATGAGCAGCGGCCTGGTGCCGCCAGTGGTCAGCCAGCGCGCTCTCGCCGGTTATCTGGCCTACGGCGCTGTGCAGGAACCGCTCACGTTGTTCGAGGGCGTGTTTGCCCTGCCGCGCGGCGCGTGGAAAGAATTCGACAGCCTTGGACGCGCGACCGCCCAGGGCACGTACTGGCAATTTCCGCGGCCCGACGGCGAGCGCCAGCGCAGCGTGGAGGAAGTGGCGGAAGAAGGCCGCGCGCTGCTCGATCAGTCGGTGCGCCGCCACCTGCTTAGCGACGTGCGCGTCGGCATCTTCTTGAGCTCCGGCCTCGATTCCACCGCCGTGCTGGGCATCGCCCGCCGGTTCCAGAGTGCGACCGATCACCTCAATGCCTTCACCGTCTCGTTCTCCGATGATCCCGTGTATGACGAGGCGGCCATCGCGCGCATTACGGCGGCGCGCTTCGGCGTGCAGTACCACGAATACCCGGTGGAGGAGTCGACCGCGCTGGCATGGATGCGCGACGCCCTCGCCGCCATGGACCAGCCCTCGATGGACGGTTTCAACACCTACATGGTGGCGCGGGCGGTGCACGAGCAGGGCATCAGCGTCGCGCTCTCCGGCATGGGCGGCGACGAACTGTTCGCCGGATACAACAGCTTCCGCCGCGTCCCGCGCCTCCACCGCGCGATGTCGTGGGTGGCGTCGCTGCCCCCGAGCTGGCGCGCGGCGCTGGCGCGCAACCTAGCGCTGTCCATGAATTCAGTGGTGCGCTCCAAAGCCGCGGACATCGCCACCGCCGGCCCCGATTTCCTCGCCATCTACTTCCACACCCGCCGCCTGCTCTCTGACCAGGGCCTGGCGCGGCTCGGCCTCGGATCTGCGGAACTGGATCTCACGCCGAACTACCAGGTTCCGGAGCTGTGCTGCGACGGATGGGTGGCGGCGTCGGACCCGGTGGCTTCGGTCGCGCGTCTGGAGTCGGCGTTTTATCTGGAGAACATGCTGCTGCGCGACAGCGACGTCTTCGGCATGGCCAACTCGCTCGAGATCCGCGTGCCGCTGCTCGACCTCGATCTGGTGGATTGGGCTTTCCGCCTGGCCGGCGATTTGCTGCTACCCAAGGGTGCTCCTTCCAAGCACCTGCTGCGCACCATGTGCGCCAGCCTCTATACCCCTGCTCAGTTGGAGCAGGGCAAGCGCGGCTTCATGCCTCCCATCGGCCTGTGGTTGCTGGGACCGCTGCGCGAGACCATGGAAGAGAGCTTGCGTTCGCTCAAGAACTCCGGCCTCATCGATCCCGCTGGGATCGCGCCCATCACCCAAACCTTCTTACGAGAACCCAGGAGCCCGGCGTGGTCGCGCGTCTGGGCGATGGTGACATTGGGACATTGGTTCGCGCAGCACAAATCGGCGCCCGTTCTGGTGCAGTGACCGAAGCCCGGCCGGGCGATCGCCCGAGGGTCTCGGTCATCGTGCTTGCCTATAACGAAGAGGCGAACCTTCCCGATTGCCTTGAGAGCCTGAAGCATCTCGACTGCGAGGTGCTGGTGGTGGATTCCGGCTCGAGCGATGGCACGCGCGAGATCGCGCGTCGGGCCGGCGCCGCCGTCTTCGAGCATCCCTTCGAGACTTACGGCGCGCAGCGTAACTGGGCGCAGAACCATCTGCCGCTGGCCGCCGAGTGGGTGCTGCATCTCGATTCCGACGAGCGCCTCACCCCGGAACTGGCCGCCGAGATCAATGGCATCCTGCTCAATCCTCCGGCGGACGTGGACGGCTTTCTGTTCCGCAAGCGAACCTTCTTCATGGGCCGCTGGATCCGGCACGGCGGACACTATCCCTCCTACCACCTGCGGCTCTTCCGCAAGGACCGCGGCGAATGTGAAGAGCGCCTCTACGACCAGCACTACGTGGTGCGCGGCAACGTGCGCAAGCTGCAGCACGACTACATGGACGTGCTGACCTCGGACTTGAGCGTGTGGTCCACGCGCCACGTGCGCTGGGCGGAACTGGAAGCGCGCGAAATCGCTGTAGGCTGCGATCCCGAGGGCCGGGTCGAGGCCTCGCCCTTCGGCAATCCCATTGAGCGCCGCCGCTGGCTGCGCGAAGGGCTCTACTGGAAGCTGCCGCTGTTCCTGCGCGCCTTTCTCTATTGGTTCTACCGCTACTTCCTTCGCCTCGGTTTTTTTGACGGCAAGGAAGGGATGATCTTTCACTTTCTCCAGGGTTTCTGGTTCCGCTTCCTCGTCGACGCGAAGCTGTTCGAGATGCGGAAGCGTCAAACGAAGATCGTTGCGCCAGCACCGAGGCAGTAAACCCGTTCGTACTTACGGTTGCGCTCGCCTTCGACTAAGATTTTGAAAACTGAGTTTCAACAATTTGTTTCGGCCAGCCAGCAGGGGAGTGGGTTTGTACATCCTGGGAATTAATGCTTACCACGGGGACGCGTCGGCCGCGATCGTGCACGATGGCGAGCTGGTGGCCGCCGCGGAAGAAGAACGGTTCAATCGCAAGAAGCATTGCGCGGGCTTTCCCGCGCTGGCCATCCGCTACTGCCTCGACGCCGCCGGCATAACCGCTGCCGAACTCGACCATGTCGGCATTTCGCGCGACCCCTCGGCGCACCTGCACAAGAAGATCTTGTTCTCGATCACGCGGCTCTCGGGCCTGTCCGGGCTGATCGCTGCCCGGCTGGCCAACGCCGCCAAGGTGCGCAACCTGCGCGAGGAACTGGCGCACGCCCTCGACGTTCCCGCCGATTCCTTCCGCGCCCAGTTCCACAACGTGGAGCACCACAAGGCGCACATGGCGAGCTGCTTCCTGGTCTCCGGCTTCGACAAGGCGGCGATCCTCTCCATCGACGGCTTCGGCGACTTCATCAGCACCATGTGGGGCCACGGGGAAGAGAACCGCATCGAGGTCCAGGGCGTGATCGAGTATCCGCATTCGGTAGGCATCGTGTACACCGCCACCAGCCAGTACCTCGGATTCCCCAAGTACGGCGATGAAGGCAAGGTGATGGGCCTGGCGCCCTATGGCAAGCCACGCTTCCTGGAGCAGTTCCGCGACATCGTCCAGACCGAGCGCGACGGCGGCTTCAGGCTCAACCTCGACTACTTCCTCCACCACTCCGAAGGCGTGGAGATGACGTGGGACGACGGTTCGCCCACCATCGGCCGCATTTTCTCCGACAAGTACATCGAGACCTTCGGCCCGGCGCGCAACAACGGCGTGCCGCTGGCCTCGCATTACGAGGACATCGCTGCCTCGCTGCAAGCGCGGCTGGAGGAAGTCGGCTTCCACATCCTCAAGCACCTGCACCAGAAGACGGGGAGCAAGCGGCTGGCGCTGGCCGGCGGCGTGGCGTTCAACTCGGTAATGAACGGCAAGATTCTGCTCAATACGCCCTTCGAAGAGGTGTACGTGCAGCCGGCGGCGGGCGATGCCGGCACCGCGCTCGGCGTCTGCTACTGGATCGAGAACGTGCTGCTGCAGCGGCCGCGCACCTTCATCATGGGACACGCCTACACCGGTCCGGAATACAAGAACGGGCAGATCGAGCGCGTCGTGCGTTCGAGCGGGCTCGAGCATCGCCTGCTCGACGACGCCGAACTTACGCGCGCGGCCGCGCAGGCCATCGCCGACGGCAAGATCGTGGGCTGGTTCCAGGGACGCATGGAGTTCGGCCCGCGTGCGCTGGGCAATCGCAGCATCGTGGTGGACCCGCGGCGCCCGGATATGAAGGACATCCTCAACGCGCGCATCAAGAAGCGCGAGCCATTCCGTCCGTTCGCGCCGTCGATCCTCGAGGATCGCATCGCCGAGTACTTCGAGCAGACCCATCCCGCGCCCAGCATGCTGATGGTCTACCAGATCAAGCCGGAGAAACGCGATGCCATCCCCGCGGTCACGCACGTGGATGGCTCCGGCCGATTGCAGACGGTCTCGCGCGAGGCCAATCCCTTGTATTACGACTTGATTCGCGAGTTCGACCGCATCACCGGCGTTCCCGTCGTGCTCAACACCTCGTTCAACGAGGACGAGCCCATCGTCTGCACCCCCGACCAGGCCATGGATTGCTTCCAGCGCACGCGCATGGATGTGCTCTTCCTCGGCAACTACATGGTGGAGCGGTGATGGCCGCGCATGCTGGAATGAGGATTCTTCTCCTCAACCAGGCCTTCTATCCCGACGTGGTCTCCAGCGCGCAGCACGCGGGCGATCTGGCCGCCTCGCTCGTCAAGGCCGGCCACCAGGTCACAGTGCTGGCCGACTCCCGCGCCTATGACGACCGTGCGCGGCGCTTTCCGTCGCATGAGAACTGGCGCGGCGTCCGCATTATCCGTGCCCCCTCCACCGCATTCGGCAAAACCGCCCGCTGGCGGCGCGCCGCCGACTTTGCCAGCTTCATGCTGAGCTGCGCCCTGCGCCTGCTGTTTCTGCCGCGCTTCGATGTGGTGATCGCCATGACCTCGCCGCCGCTGATTTCGTTGCTGGCCGCGCTCGCGGTGCCGCTGAAGGCGCGCAAGCTGCTGTTCTGGTCCATGGACCTGAATCCCGACGAAGCCATCGCCGCCGGCTGGCTGCGCCCGGAGTCGCTGACGGCTCGGCTGCTCGGCCGCCTGATGCTCTACAGCATGCGCCGCGCGGAGCGCATCGTCGCCCTGGACCGCTTCATGCAGCAGCGCATCCGCGCCAAGGGCATTGCCGCGGAGAAGGTCGCGGTGATTCCGCCCTGGGCGCACGATGACCACGTGCGCTTCGATCCGGACGCGCGCCGGCGTTTCCGCGACCGCCACGGCTTGGCGGAAAAATTCGTCGTGATGTACTCGGGCAACCACAGCCCGTGCCACCCGCTAGACACGCTGCTGGCGGCGGCCGAACGCCTCGCCGATCGCCCCGAGATCGTTTTCCTGTTCGTGGGCGGCGGCAGTGAGTTTCGCAAACCCCTGGCGCTCTATCGTCGCGGCGCGCCCAACATCCGCTGCCTGCCCTATCAGCCGCAGGAGGAACTTGCCGGCTCGCTATCCGCCGCGGACCTGCACGTGGTGGTGATGGGCAGCGCTTTCGTCGGCATCGTGCATCCCTGCAAGCTGTACAACATTCTTGCTGTGGGTGCGCCGTTTTTATATATTGGCCCCAAGGAGAGTCACATCACCGATTTGGTTGCCGACTTCCAGGGCAACGGCTCGGCGTTGGTTTCCGGACACGGGGACGTGGAAAGCGTGATCCGGGAAATTCTCGTGGCTGTGCAGCGGCCGAGTGCGGATAGGTCTTACGCCCGTGAGTTCGCCAGCCAGTTCTCCCGGCAGGTTCTGGTCCCGCAGATGATCCGGGCGCTGGAAACGATGGCCGCCGATTTTCCTGAAACTGCGGCTGCCGCCAGCGTCTCCCAGCCACGTCATTCTTCATAGGAGAAACTTGAGCCGTGCCAAAATCTGCCAGCAAAATTCTTGTGACCGGCGCGGGAGGCTTCATCGGGCATCACCTGGTGTCGTTCCTGCGCCGTGAGGGCTACTGGGTCCGCGGGGTGGACATCAAGCATCCTGAATTCACTACCAGCGACGCCGATGACTTCCAGCTTCTCGACCTGCGCCGCTGGGAGAACTGCCTGCGCGCCACCGAAGGCATGGACGAGGTCTACGCCCTCGCCGCCGACATGGGTGGCATGGGATTCATCTCCGCCAACCACGCGCAAATCCTGCACAACAACGCGCTCATCAACATCCACACGCTGGAAGCAGCGCGCGCCAACCAGGTCAAGCGGTATCTCTTCACCTCCTCCGCCTGCATCTACCCCGAGTACCTGCAGACCGAGACCGACTGCAAGCCGCTGAAGGAAGAAGACGCCTATCCCGCCGCGCCCCAGGATGCCTACGGCTGGGAGAAGCTGGTGATCGAGCGGCTGTGCACCCACTACCGCGAGGAGTGCGGGATCGAGACCCGCATCGTGCGCTTCCATAACATTTTCGGGCCCCTGGGCACGTGGGACGGCGGACGCGAGAAGGCGCCGGCCGCGCTCTGCCGCAAGATCGCGCACGCCAAGCTCACCGGCAATCACGACATCGATATCTGGGGTGACGGCGAGCAGACGCGCTCCTTCTGTTACATCGACGATTGCGTGCTCGGCCTCTACAAGCTCATGCGTTCCGATTTCAGCCAGCCGCTCAATCTCGGCCAGGACCGCATGGTCACCATTAATGAATTGGCGGACATGATCGCGGCCATCGCCGGCGTCACCATCCGCAAGGTCCACGTGCCCGGGCCGCAGGGTGTGCGCGGGCGCAACTCCGATAATTCGCGGCTGCGCCAGGTGCTGGGCTGGGAGCCCGCAATTTCGCTGGAACAGGGTTTGGCGCGCACCTATCCCTGGATCGAGCAGCAGGTGCGCAAGTCGGTGAGCGTGCCGGTGGCAACGTAGGCCAGGGTTACTCCGCTGGTACGCTGCACGCTTCTGGCGAGAAACCGGAAGCGAGAAAAGAGAAACTAAGCAGTAGAGCAGCAGATCGTCACTTCGTGCAGTTGGGCTTTTTCGCCGGTAGGAGAGTGCCGTTGAAATCCTTGGGCCTGACATATTGCGCGACCTTCATCGTATCTCTGCTGCTTTCCTTCTTTCTGACCCGCTACCTGCGTGACCAAGCCCTGAGCCGCGGCTGGAAGAGCCGCCGGCTGCGGGAGCGCGACGTCCACACCGCGCCCATCCCGCGTCTGGGCGGCGCCGCCATTTTCCTGTGCGTGATCGGCGTGGTGGCGGTGCTGATGGCGTTCTCCCGCTTCGGCTACGTTTTCGACCCGCGCCTCATCCTCGGCATCCTGCTGCCCACGTTGCTGATCTTCTTGCTCGGCCTCTACGACGATCTGTTTTCCGTGGGGCCGTGGATGAAGTTCGCGGTAGAGATCATCGCGGCCGTGAGCATCTTTCTGGGCGGCTTCCGCGTTATCGAACTGCCGCTGCTGTTCGGCAACCGCAGCCTCGGCTTCGCGGGTTCGCTGGTGGCGACCGTATTCTGGGTGCTGCTCATCACCAACGCCTTCAACCTGGTGGACGGCCTGGACGGCCTGGCCGCGGGCTCGGCGCTTTTCTCCACCTTGACGGTAGTGGTGATTTCGCTGATGAACGGCCGCGTGATGATCGGCCTGATCGGACTGGCGCTGGCGGGTGCGATCCTCGGGTTCCTGCGCTTCAACTTCAATCCCGCGACCATCTTCCTTGGCGACTGCGGTAGTCTGTTCATCGGCTTCGTGCTCAGCGTGCTGGCGCTGATGGGCGCGGGAAAATCCTCC
>DATNJE010000180.1:0-2247 GCA_035604095.1 Terriglobales bacterium | reverse complement strand
CATCTTGACCCGCCACGGCTCTCTGGACGCCGCCACCGCCCGCGCCCATGAGTATGCCGCCGACGCGCGCAGCGCCATCTGCGATCTTCCCGACTCGGAGATCAAGCGCGCCCTGCTGTGGGCGCCGGAGTTCGTGGTGGCAAGGGAAAAGTAGCTCTTAGCTCTTGGCTATTGGCTATTGGCTCACCGCCAGACCTCCGCTACCAAAGCTTAGAACCAAGAGCCAAGAGCTAAGAGCGCATCGCGATGGCCTGCATCTCGAACCTGGCGCCGCGCAGCAGCGATCCCGCTCCGAGGAACGCCCGCGCCGGCAAGTCCTTTCCAAAATACCTGCGATAGGCCGCGTTGAACTGGTCGTAGAGCGACAGGTCTGTGCAATACACCTGCACGTACACCAGATCGTCCATCGTCATTCCGGCGGCTTCGAGGGTGGCGCGGACGCCATCGAGCATCAACCGAATTTCGTCACTGACATCTGCCGCCGCCTGCATGGTGCGGGGATCGATTCCGATCCTGCCGGAAAGAAACAGCGTGTCGCCCACCAGCACACCGTCGCTAAACGGCAGGTTGGTGGGACGGCCGCCGATGTTGATGTAGCGCCGCTCGCGCTTGCCTTGGTTCATTCCGTCCTCACAAGGCACAATCGTAGCACCGGCAGATTCCCTCAGGGGCTAAAAGCCCGCATCCATTTCGATCTTTACGGCACGACTGAAGTCGTGCCCTGACACGTGATCGTTCACGAAACATTTTCTGTGCCTCTGTGTCTCTGTGGCAGGTTTTATACTCTTCGGTCATGGCACGCGAAGTCGAGATCAAATTTCTGGTGGCGGATGCGAAGGCGCTGGCGCGACGGCTGCGTGCTTCCGGGTTCCGGCTGGTCACGCGGCGCACGCATGAGATGAATGTCCTCTACGACCTGCCCGGGCTTCCGTTGCGGCAGCGCGGCGAGATCCTGCGCCTGCGGAAGTATGGCGATCGCTGGACTCTGACGCACAAGTCGAAGGGCACGGCGCGACGGCACAAATCGCGCCAGGAGCTTGAAACCGCGGTCGCCGACGGCGCGAGCCTCGACCGCATTCTGCACGCGCTGGGGTTTGCTCCCAGCTTCCGCTACGAGAAGTTCCGCAGCGAGTGGACGGACGGCCACGGCCAGGTCGTGATCGACGAAACCCCCATTGGCACCGTGGCCGAGATCGAAGGCCCTTCGCGCTGGATTGACCGCACGGCCAAGCTGCTGGGCGTCCCGCCAACCAGCTACATCACGCTCAGCTATGGCGCGATGTTCGACGAGTGGAAGCGCCGCACCGGCAGCCTCGCCGAGGAGATGACATTCGCGGCGGTGGGCGGTTTGAAGAAGGATAAGCAGATTCCTCGAGGCTAGATCAGCTCCAATGCCTACGCTCCGCAGCACTTCTTGTACTTCTTGCCGGAGCCGCAGGGGCAGGGATCGTTGCGACCGATCTTGGCGCCGGAGCGCACGACCTGCTGGACGGGTTGATAGTCGCCGGCGCCGGCCATGCGCGCTTGTTCGAGTTCGCGGCGCTTGCGGCGCTGGAAGTCTTCTTCCAGGTCATCCATTGAAGTGGAAGCGCGGCGCGGACGGCGGCCGTTGCCGTCGCCGGGCGCAGGCGCTTCTACCGCCTGCGGCTGGGCCTCGGCCTGTGCCGCCGGCTCGATCACCTGCATCAGGTACAGATACCGCACCGTGTCTTCCTGGAAGCGCTGCATCATGGCTTCGAACATCTCGAAGGACTCGCGCTTGTACTCCACCAGCGGATCGTGCTGGGCGTAGCCGCGCAGGCCGATGCCTTCCTTCAGGTGGTCCATGCCGAGCAGATGGTCTTTCCACTGCTGGTCGAGTACGCTGAGCATGATCATGCGCTCGTGATAGCGCATGGCGTCGGGGCCGATCAGCTTCTCCTTGGCCTCGTAGCGCTGCTTGAGCTTGTCGAAGACGGCGTCGCCAAGCTCCCCGCGGTTCAGTTTGTCCGGCTCGACACCCTCGGCCAGGATGTCCACGCCAAAGCGGGTGAAGATGTCGCCCTTGAGCTTCGTGATGTCCCACTCGTCGGCGTGCGCCTCCTTGCGACAGTACTTCTCAAGCAAGTCGCCGAGAATGCCGCCGACGTAATCCTCGAGGATGAGTTCTTTCTGATCGACGCCCTCCAGCAACTGGCGGCGCATGCCGTACACCGCTTCGCGCTGCTTGTTCATGACGTCGTCGTACTCGAGCAGGTGTTTGCGGGA
>DATNJE010000179.1:0-11840 GCA_035604095.1 Terriglobales bacterium | reverse complement strand
GGCTTTGGCGATCCCAAGAACCCGGTCACCAAGGAGAAGCTGGCTGAGATTACGCGTCCGTGGGGCGAGGCGGCGTATCCCCAGGTGCGTGTCGACAAGGAAACCACCACCTTCAGCATGACCGTGCCGCGGGATGCGTTTTCCCAGTTCGTGGCGAGGGTGTTGAAGCCGATGCTCACGCAACCGTTGTTTTTGGAGGCGGAACTGGAGCGCGTCCGCAAGGAAGCGCTGGTGGGCATCCGGTCGAACCTGCGCTTCGAGCAGCAGGAGCAGCTCGGCTTGCTGGCACTGGACGACTGGGTGCTCGAGGGCACGCCGCTCGCACATCTTGCGCAGGGCACCGTCGAAGGGCTGCAAGCAGTGACCCGCGACGATCTGCAGGGTTACTACAACATGCAGTACCAGGGCTTGAACATGTTTGTCGCCACCAGCATCAGCGATCCGGCGGCGCTCAGGTTGCTGGTTTCGTCCTTGCCCTCCAGCACGGACAGCCTTCCCGGGCAACAACATTCCCATGCCAACACACCCGCCGGCCATCACCTGCTGATCATTACCCAGCCCAACGCCATCGCTACCGGGCTGCATCTCGGCTTTCCCATCGCCGTGCGGCGCGGCGAGCCGGATTACTGGCCGCTGTTCGTGGCCAGCGCTTTCTTCGGAGCGCACCGCGATAACATCGGGCGGCTGTATAAGGACATCCGCGAAGAGCGCGGATACAACTACGGTGACTACTCCTACATCGAATATTACGCGGCGCGGCCGTATGCGCTGTTCCCGCCGCCCGGGACGCCGCGCGAGCAGCAGTACTTCAGCATGTGGATCCGTCCGGTGGGACACCAGTACGCGCACTTTATCCTGAAAGCCATGACCTGGGAGCTCGACAACTTCATCAAGAACGGCATGACGCCGGAGCAGGTGGAAGCCGCCAAACAGAAGGCGCGGACGCTCTACCTTAATTATGCCGACAGCAAGGGGCGGCAGCTCGGCTATCGCCTCGACGACATGTTCTACGGCATGAAGGACCACGGCTACCTGGCGGAGATGCTGGCCAACATCGAAAAGCTGACGGCCGAGCAGGTGAATGCGGCCCTCCGGAAGCATCTTCAGGCCGCGAATCTGAAATACGTCATCATGACCAACGAGAGTCAGGCGCAGAAGCTTGCCGACGACATCGCCGGCGACACCAACATTGTGTCCAAGACGCGTGAGGAGTACCACATCTCCGCGCCAGTGCCGCCGGAGCAGCAGAAAATGCTGGCCCAGGACGACCAGTGGAAGGCGTACAAGCTGAACATCCCGCGCGAGAACATCACCGTCGTCAAAGCGGAGCAGATGTTCGAGACCAGCGCCATCCCGGGGATCAAGTGATGCCTGCTTGGCGCTTCGGGCGAGCCCGTCTCGTGCACCTTACTAACCACCGGCCTCAGAATTGTCATCCCGAGCGAAGGCTGGAGAACGCGAATGCGTTCTCCAGGCGAGTCGAGGGATCTCGGGCTTCGAAGGCCGGAAGTCAAACGCAAGGTCCCTCGACTCGCGCTCGTCTCGCTGCGCTCGTGTCGCGCTTCGCTCGGGATGACAATTTCAGGCAGTTGATTGTGCCTCTGGCCCTGCTCGCGCTGTGTTGCGTCCCGAAGGGGCTCGCCGCGCAGGCCGAGCGGGCCGTCATGGTGCGGGAAGGCTATATCTATATCTCTCCCGATGCGACTTCCACCCGAATGGCGAACCTGGCGCGCGGGCGCGAGGTGGCGATTTTCGAGAGGAGCCACGAGTGGCTGCACATAACTCAGGTAGACGGCAACGTCACCGGCTGGATCCTGGACAAGGGCGTGGTCCGCGCCTCGACTCCGGATGGCGATCAGATTGTTTTCGGTGCGGCGGCGGATGCGGAAGCCGAAGCCAGCCGGCGCTACGGACGCAAAGGCGCGGATAAGGATGCGCTGCGCCTTTACTACCGCATGGCGGAATATTTCCCCAAGTCCCCGCGGGCGGGCGAGGCGCTGTACCGCGCGGCGGACATCCGCTGGCAGGTGGACGCGCTCGACGCAAACACCCGTCGCTCGGCCCGGGAGCACAATCCGCTACTGCGGGCGGAGATCGATGAGGACTGGATGCGGGAGGTGATCAAGAAGTTTCCCGGCACCAAGTGGGCCGATATGGCGGCGTATCATCTCATCGAGAACAAGGTATGCGGCGACTGGGGCGGCGAAACCAAGTGTCCGGAGAAGGAGTCGGAGATCTACGAGAAGTACGTGCACGAGCATCCGCAGTCTCCCCAGGCGGCTGAGGCCTTGTACCAGGCGGCATGGCGGCAGGCGGCGCTGATCCAGATGTATAAAGATGACGGCAACGCCAGCCGCTCCAGCCGTGCGAAGACTAAGGCCATCGCCTTGGCCCGCCAGGTCGCCAGCCAGTATGCGCAGACGGATTGGGGAGCGCGCGCCCAGGAGCTTGCCTACCTGATCGAGCAGGACATTCCGACCTACGGGAATACCATCCAATAACCGGTTCTTCCGGTGCATGTGGGTTAGAATCGCCCCATGTCACTCTGGCACGTCGTGATCCTTGCCATCATTCAGGGACTAACAGAACTGCTTCCGGTATCGAGTTCGGCGCATGTGGTCGTGGCTGAGAAGTTGCTGGGCCTCAATCCCTCGTCGCCACCCATGACCTTGCTCTTGGTCATGCTCCACACGGGCACGATGTTTGCTGTCATCGTCTACTTTTGGAGCCAGTGGAGAGACACATACTTCAAGAGCATGGCGGCCTTCAAGAAATTTGCTGGACTGGTTGTGCTGGCGACTATTCTGACTGGCCTGGTCGGCGAAGCGATCATCAAAGTTATTGAAAAAACCGCGTTTCGAGGGGTCCCGCATGGGGAAATCGAGAACCTGTTCAGCCACCTCGAACTGGTGGCTCCCGCGCTGGCCTGTGCAGGAATATTGATCCTGATTGCAGGCATCCTCGACCGGCGGAGCCCGGCCGGCAAGGCGAATGATCTCAACGCAAAACAGGCTGGGATCATCGGGACCGTACAGGGGCTCTGCTTGCCGTTTCGTGGGTTTTCGCGCTCTGGCGCGACCATCTCCGCCGGGATGCTGGCGGGAGTGGTGAAGTCGCGTGCAGAGGCGTTCAGTTTCGCGCTGGCGGTAGTTCTGACCCCGCCGGTGGTGGCCCGCGAAGCCATGCGGCTGGTTCGCGCCGAGCACATCACAGGAACGGCCAACCTGGCGTCAGCCGCATTTCCCAGCCTGCTCGGCGCAGTTTTCGCCTTCTTCGCCGGGCTGCTTGCCTTGAAGTGGCTCAGCCGCTGGCTTGAGCAGGGACGCTGGCACCTTTTTGGCATCTACTGCCTTGCTGCCGCCGCGGTCGTGGGTTACCTGCATCACTTAGGCTACTGACCTAAGGAGACTCCCTCCCGCCGGCTACATTGTGACGTTGATCACCGGCAGAAGGCTGTCCTCTAAGCTAGCATTAGGCTGGAGGTTGCACATGTTCGAGGGGATGTTCCAACCAATGCACCTGCTGGTCATTGCGGTGATCGCGATGCTCGTGTTTGGGCCGAAAAAGGTGGGTGAACTCGGCAAGGGACTGGGCGAGGGAATCCGATCCTTTAAGCAAGCGGTGCGAGACGACAAGCCGGCGTCCGAGAGCCGGCCGGCGGACGAAGCCAGCAAACAGGCGAAGTAACCGGCAATGCCCGCAGCGCGCTGAGGCCCGTACCCAGCAAGGGACATCGGGCAAAATCCAGTTGGTGCGGGCGGGCGGACTTTGGCATAATCCTTCTGCTCTGGCGCGATTCGCGCATTTTCCAGCCAGCATCTCCCGATGTGCCTGAGGGCACGCGGCGACCGGCATCTGGCCGTGCCGGGTGATGGTGTGCACGGAAGTGCCAAGACGCCACGATGAATCCATTCTCCCGGGCTTACACGCCTAGCAGCAACCGGCGGCTGAATGAGCTCGTCGGCTTCCTGCTGTTCGTCGCCGCGATCCTCCTTCTCCTCGCCCTGGTGTCGTATTCTCCGGCGGACCGCTCGCTGAACACTGCCGGCCCAGTTCCGGCGTCGCGCCCGGCGCACAACTGGGCCGGCATCCTCGGCGCCTATGGCAGCGACCTGCTGCTGCAAGTGGCCGGCATCGCTGCCTTCCTGATGCCGTTGATGCTCGCGTTCCTGGGCGGGCGCTGGTTCCGTTCGCGCACCGTCGGGTCGCCGGGAGCCAAGTTTGCCGGTGCGCTGATGCTGTTGGTGTTCGCTCCGGGAATGCTAGGCCTGCTGCCGGGACACCTGCACTGGCGTAGCGCCATCCCCATCGAGGGCCTGCTGGGCAGGATCGTGGGCGACGCGCTCATCCACTGGTTCAACCTGGCGGGCGCCTACATCGTGTGCGCGGCGGTGCTGGCGGTCGGACTTTATCTTTCGACCACATTCTCTTTCGCTACGCTCGAAACCTGGTCGCAGACGCGGTTCACGTTCGTCTTTGCCGGGCTGGAGCGCTTCAAAGATTGGCAGATCGCGCGCGCCAAAGTCCGCTCCCTGAAAGAACTGGAGAAGCGGCGCGCACAGCGAGTGGTGGTCAGTGTGCAAGAAACGAAAGCTGGGCCGGCCGCACCGGCGATGCCGTCGAAAGCTCTGCCTGCGTCCCTCCCCACGGCCAGGACCGGCATCGAACGCATGGCCGAAGAAGCTACGTCGCGGCAAGCTGCCACGCCCACGCCTGAGCCGGTTGCGGGTGAGCCTGCCTTCGGCACGCGTGCCGACAGCACCACGCGTCCCAAGACCACGATGCCCAAGATTCGCGGCACCTACAAGCTGCCGTCCAGCGCGCTGCTGCACCGGTCGGACGAGCAGCAGGGCATCGACGAAAACGAACTCAAGCGCCTGGCCCAGGTGCTGGCGGAAAAGTGCGCCGAATTCGAAGCGCACGGCCAGGTGACGCAGATCAATCCCGGCCCGGTGGTGACTACCTACGAGTTCAAGCCGGAGGCGGGGATCAAGTACAGCCGCATCACCAATCTCGCCGACGATCTCTGCCTGGGGCTCAAGGCGGAGAGCATCCTGATCGAACGCATGGCGGGGAAATCGACGGTCGGAATCCAGGTGCCGAACCGCGAGCGCGAAACCATCTGGCTGCGCGAGATCATCGAGTCGCAGGACTTCATCGGCTCAAAATCCAAGCTCACGCTCTCGATGGGCAAGGACATCAACGGGCGCACCGTAACCGCTGACCTGGCCAGCATGCCGCACCTGCTGATCGCCGGCTCGACTGGCTCGGGCAAGAGCGTGGCCATCAACGCCATGATTATGTCCGTGCTCTACAAGGCGACGCCGGACGAAGCGCGCCTGATCCTGGTCGATCCCAAGCGCCTGGAGTTGGGCGTGTACGAAGGCGTGCCCCACCTCTTCACCCCTATCATCACCGAGCCCAAGCTGGCGGCCAACGCGCTGCGCAACGCGGTGCGCGAGATGGAGCGGCGGCTGAAGGCGCTGGCGGAAAAAGGCGTCCGCAACATCGACCAGTACAACCGCTTGTTCGACGACGATGAGCCCGGCCTGTTCGACGAACAAAGCGACGAGCCACGCCGGCTGCCCTACATCATCATCGTGATCGACGAACTGGCCGACTTGATGATGCTCGACCAGGGGAACGTCGAGGAATCCATCACCCGGCTGGCGCAGATGGCGCGGGCCGTGGGCATCCACTTGATCCTGGCCACGCAGCGGCCGTCGGTGGACGTGATCACCGGGCTGATCAAAGCCAATTTTCCGGCGCGCATTTCCTTCCGCGTGGCGACGAAGGTCGATTCGCGAACCATCCTGGACGCCAACGGAGCCGAATCGCTGTTGGGCCGCGGCGACATGCTCTATCTGCCGTCGGGCTCGGCGCGCGTCCACCGGCTGCACGCGCCCTTCGTCACCGAGAAGGAAATCGCAGCGGTGGTCGAGTTCTGGCGCGGACAGGCGATCGCCCAGTACGAGGAGAAATTCCTGCAGGCGCCCAAGGAAGAGAAAAACGATGTCGGCGAATCCGGCGAAGACGGGGCCGAAGGCGAGCACGACGAGCTCTACGAAGATGCGGTGCGGCTGGTGATCGAGTTCGGCAAGGCGTCCACTTCGCTCCTGCAGCGGCGGCTGCGTATCGGCTATGGCCGCGCCGCGCACCTGATCGACCTGATGCAGAAAGACGGCATCGTGGGCAACCCCGATGGTCCCAAGCCGCGCGAAGTACTGAAGAAACCGGAATGGCTGAGCGAGGTGGAGGACACCCTGCGGTAGGAAGGCCGTCAGCGGTTGGCCAGGGTGGCGATGTTCTTCAGCGCCAGCAGTCGCTCATCGGCGGTGACCAGGGTCAAGCCGAGCACCTGAGCGGTGGCCGCAAGAAAGCGGTCCGCCGGATCCGCATGTTTCCAGGACAACTGCTGCGCCGCCAGCGCGATTTCATGCGTAAGCGGAGCTTCCCGCGTGCGCGCCGTCGCGCTCGATATCCACTCAGCCGGATCCCCATGCAGCCGGATTTTTCCTTTGGCATGGAGCGTCAGGGCCTCCCACGTGCTTACGGGAGACAACCAGAGCTCATTGTCCTCAGCTTGAAGTGCATGGCGGACCCGGCGAGACAAACGATCCGGTTCACGCAAGCTCCAGAGCCAGATATGGGTGTCCAGCAAGAGCTTCAATCGCGCATAGCCTCGATGTCATTGAGATCGATGACCGGCGATACGATATCGCCAACAATGTCCATAGTTCCCTTCATCGACCCCAACCAATCACCTTTTTGTTTCGCGGGCGAAGGCGGCACGACCTCGGCTACCGGTTTGCCGAAGCGGGTGATGCGGATCGGCTTCTTGGTCTTGCGGACCTGCTCCAGCATTGCCAGGCACTTGGCCTTGAACTCGGAAATCGCCACTTCCTGCATTCCCTTCCCTCCTCAGCTGATTGGACCATAGTCAATGACCATAGTCAATCATGATGCCGGTCTGGCGCGAACGCCGTCTCCTCCATGCGCGAGTGCGCCTCAAACACCCGTCCTGCCGGCCGCAAGCCCCAGGAGGGCGAAACGGTGGTAGAATGCGCTCCCTTTTCAAAGTCAAAAGAGTGTTGTCGCGGCAATGGAGGTATCAATGAACAGGAAACGCACGTTAAAGCTTGCGGGTTGGTTTCTCGGATTCGCGCTTACCGCAGGAGTTTGGAACGCAAACGGCCAGCAGTCGGCGCCGACCGAGAACAAAGGCGTTACCGTGAAGCCACTTGTCGCGGTTGATCTTGGCCCTGAAATTGAGGGTATGGCAGGACGTCAACTTCGGATGCGTATGGTGACCGTCGAACCCGGTGGCGTCCTGGGGATTCACAACCATAAAGACAGACCCGGCACGGTCTATGTGCTGCAAGGAAAGATTATCGAGCACCGAGGCGATGTGGTGAAAGAGTATGGTGCGGGAGACACTTGGCACGAGGACAAAGAGACTACACACTGGCTGGAGAATAACGGGACCGTGCCGGCGGTGCTGATCCCAGTCGATATCTTCAATCAACCTAAATAAGCCGCAGCCTAACGGTCCGCTTCACTGGAGGTAAACGATGCGAAGGAGACTGATGCTGGGATTGCTCTCGGCGCTGGTGCTGGGAGTGGTGGCGATCCAGGCGCAAGCGCCGGCGCCGTCGGCCATCAAGCGCAATGTGATGGTCAAAGCCGATATGGCGGACATGGGGCCGATGGACGGATATGTGGTCGAGGTTGAGATCGCGCCGGGAGGCCAGTCCGGCAGGCACTACCACCCGGGACACGAGTACGCCTATGTGCTCTCGGGCGAA
Source organism: Terriglobales bacterium (assembly GCA_035604095.1). Lineage (GTDB taxonomy): Bacteria > Acidobacteriota > Terriglobia > Terriglobales > Acidobacteriaceae > JAHFUA01. The sequence goes on along the minus strand of DATNJE010000179.1, from coordinate 4,035 downwards.
GGCACCCTGGAGACCGACGGCAAGCCGCCGGTCATCATGAAGCCAGGGACGGCCATCCACAACGAGCCAGGTGTGATCCACAACGGCAGGAACACCAGCGCGACCCAGCCGCTCAAACTCGCTGTCGTCTATGTGATCGAGCAGGGGAAGCCGGCCGCCATCCCTGCGCCTGCGAAGTAGCGGATCGCGACGACTGCTGGCAAACCCTATCGTTGTAGAGACGCAGCCTGCTGCGTCTCTACAGGTGTTTCCCAGACGAAGAATGCGCCCGTTTCTGTACCTTTTCCTTTTTGCTTCCGGGCGTTGGTTTTTCTTATCCTGATCCACAGAAATTTCCATTCCCCACGTGCCGTGGCAGGCTTCTATACTGGAGCGCTCTCCTGTCACTCGAGGTGTAGGTATGAAGATCGGAATCCTGACCGGCGGCGGAGACTGTCCGGGGCTGAATGCCGTGATCCGGGCGGTGGTGCGCAAAGGGACTTTCCACTACGGCGACGAGTTCGTGGGTTTTTTGGAAGGCTGGCGGGGCGTGCTGGAGGACATGACCATGAAGGTGGACCTGGCCAGCGTGGCCGGCATCCTGCCGCGCGGGGGCACCATCCTGCGCACCTCGCGCACCAATCCCGGCAAGCACTCCGACGGGCTGAAGCGCTGCATCGAGAACCTCTCCAAACATGGGGTTGAGGCCATGGTGGCCATCGGCGGCGACGACACCCAGCGCATCGCCACCAAGCTGCACGAGCAGGGGGTCAAGATCGTGGGCGTGCCCAAGACCATCGATAACGACCTGAGCGGCACCGACTTCTGCTTTGGCTTCGACACCGCGGTGAACGTGGCCACCAGCGCCATCGACCGCGTGCATACCACTGCCGAGGCCCACAACCGGGTGATGGTGGTCGAGGTGATGGGTCGGGACTCGGGCTGGATCGCCGTTTACAGCGGCATCGCCGGCGGCGCCGACGTGATCCTGATCCCCGAGCGGCCCTTCGATATCGACGAGGTGTCGGAGATCATCCGGCGGCGGCACTCGCGCGGACGCTACTTCAGCGTGGTGGTGGTGGCCGAGGGCGCCAAGCTGGCCACCGACGTCGATCCGCTACATGGCGCGCCGGTGGTCACCGAGATGGCCCGCGACGAGTTCGGCCACGTGCGCCTGGGCGGCATCGGCAACGTGCTGGCGCGCGAGATCGAGAAGCGCACCGGCTTCGAGACCCGCACCGTGGTGCTGGGCCACATCCAGCGCGGAGGCACGCCCAGCGCCTTCGACCGGGTGCTGGCCACGCGCTATGGCATCGGCGCCATCGACCTGGTCCACAAGGGCGAGTTCGGGACCATGGTGGCCCTGCGCGGCATCGAGATTGTCGCCGTACCGCTGTCCGAGGCTATCCTGGCCACGCGCATGGTCAGCGATGACCTGATCAACGTCGCCTCAGGGCTGCGCGACAAGCTGGATAAGTTTCAGTAGCGCGCGGGTTGGAAAGAGCGTCGTCACAAGCCGCCCGGACGGGTGTACAATGCATCCCACTTTCCACTCCCCCGGCAAAAACTTTGGATGAGAGGCGAATCGCTGCTTAGCGAGGAGGTGCCATGCACTTGAGGATGAGGGATAGAAACGTTGGTGAGAAATTGCCTGTCGTGCTGCTCTTCTTGATGATTCCGGCCTTCGCTTTGGCGCAAAAGAAGCCTGCTGCCGCGCCCGCGCCCAAGAGTGCGCCGGCGGCACACGCACCGGCGCCGGCGGCACGTGCGCCGCAAAGTGCTCCGAGGCAAGCCGCGCCGAGCAACGCCCAGCGCAATCCGTCAGCGACAAGGAATACCGGTTCGGCGGCGGGCCGCCCCAATACCGGCGCCAGCACAACTCGTGGCACCAGCACCGCCGGTGGAGCCAATACCCGCGGGACGACCAATACACGTGGGACAAGCACTGCGGGCGGAGCTAACGCCAAAGGCGGAGCCACCAACACGCGTGGAACCAGCACTGCGGGCGGAGCTAATGCCAAAGGCGGAGCCAGCAACACACGTGGAACCAGCGCTGCGGGCGGAGCTAATGCCAAAGGCGGAGCCAGCAACGCAGGTAAAACCAATGCCAACGCGGGTAAAACCAATGCCGGCGCTGGAGCGAAGACGCCCGCTCGGGGAACGACCACCAAGGAAGTCAACACCCGCTCCGGAGGGAAAGTAACGGCGAGCTACCGCGGTGGCAACGTCCGTTCCATCCAGGCTCACAACATGAGGATCGACCACGGCGTGCATGGCGGGCGCCATGTGGTCACCGAGCGCAACGGACGCCGCGTCGTCGGCATGGGACACGGCCGGGGGTACAGCGAACGCGCCTACTATAACCATGGCGGCCGGTCGTACTACCAGCGGACCTATTACATGGGTGGACGCCGCTACGCCTACGCCTATCGCGGATACTACTATCACGGTGCGCGTTATTACGGCTATGCGCCTGCTTACTACTACCATCCCGCGTATTACGGATGGGCCTACAATCCGTGGCCGGCGCCGGTTTACTACAATTGGGGCTGGGCGGGGAATCCCTGGTATGGCGCCTACGGCTATTATTATGAGCCGTATCCAGCGTATGTCGCCGCTCCCTTCTGGCTGACGGATTACATGATTTCCGCGAACCTGCAGGCCGCCTATGAAGCCGGGGTCGCGGAAGGTGCAGCCGGTACGGCGTCGCTCGCACCCGATACGAATCTTTTCGCTGCGCTGGAGTCTCCCGATCCGCTAATCGCCGCCAACCTCGAAGCTGCTTATGGCGGCGCGCTTTATGCGAGTGCCGTGAAAGGCAGCTCGCAAACACAGGTGAGCAAGGATGTGAAAGATGCCCTCGCCGACGAAGTGAAGGCGCAGATCGCCGCCGACAAGTCCGCGGCCGAGAGTCCCAAGACGGCTTCCGGCTCCAGCGGCCACGCCCTGGCAACGCCGGCGGTCATCCTGCTCCCGCTCATGTTCGCACCTCCCGCAGCGGGGGCAGCCGACAAAGAGGAGGTGCCGCCGGCATTGGACCCCAAGTTCCGCTACTTTGTGGTGGCCAGCGAGGTCGACCTCACCCCGGCGGACGGCAAGGAGTGCCCACTCACGCAAGGCGATGTGATCCAACGCACCAGCGACCAACTCGTCGAGAACAACAACGTCGAGGTAATCGTCAAGAGCAGCAAGAAGGCTGACTGCGCGGTCGGGACCAAGGGCTCAGTGGACGCCAACGACCTGCAGGAAATGTACAATCATTTCCGGGAAACGCTGGACGCCGGGCTCAAATCGCTGGCGGAGAATTCCGGCAAGAACGGAGTGCCCGCCGCTCCCGATACCGGCACCACCGCGGGGGAAGTTCCGGCGCCTACTCCCGATACCAACGTAGACAGCGACTTGCAACAACAACAGAAGGACGCGGACCAAATGGAAGCGGAGGTCAAACAGGGTTCAGGCGGCCAGTGACCCCGGCATCTCCATCATGCGCGGCGGGGGTGACGGGCCGGGCATAAGCAGCCGCTGCGGGAGCGTGATGGTGGCGACACCTGGCGCTCCCACATCTGCGGATCATTGGATCATTTCTGATGTTTGGAGGAGGGTTTCGCAATGGGGCAGAGAGTCCAGATCTCAATCCAAGTCGCCGCCTTGATTCTTGCCGGGATCATGCCAGGCTTGGCGGCCGCGCAGGCCACGGTTTCGCTGGCGGACCAGCTCAGCGCGCAATATACGATGGTGAAGATGGGCGCCGATTCCAGCGGACCGGCGGTGGTGGAAGCGGGGACCATCCTGGTTATCCAGAAGGGTGGGATTCTCGGCGTGCCCTATAGTGACGTGAGCATCGTTCCCACCAAGTACCAGGACGGAAAGATTCAGACTCCCAATAGTTTGATGATGAAGGGAATTGGACACGCCTTCTCCAGGTTGGGCACCAGCAAGCAGCAGACAACCCACCTGTTCCAGGTGGGCGAGAAGGTCTATCCCTCCCGGATCGACGTCAACCAGGCCAGCGACAAGATCACCCTGGGCATCGTCGCCTGTGACTCTTGTAATAAC
>DATNJE010000178.1:0-8070 GCA_035604095.1 Terriglobales bacterium | reverse complement strand
GAGTGCGGGATCGAGACCCGCATCGTGCGCTTCCATAACATTTTCGGGCCGCTGGGCACTTGGGACGGCGGACGCGAGAAGGCGCCGGCCGCGCTCTGCCGCAAGATCGCACACGCCAAGCTGACCGGCAATCACGACATTGATATCTGGGGTGACGGCGAGCAGACGCGCTCTTTCTGTTTTATCGACGATTGCGTGCTCGGCCTGTACAAGCTCATGCGTTCCGATTTCGCCCAGCCTCTCAATCTCGGCCAGGACCGCATGGTTACCATCAACCAACTGGCTGACATGATCGCGGCCATTGCCGGCATCACCATCCGCAGAGTGCACGTGCCCGGGCCGCAGGGGGTGCGCGGGCGCAACTCCGATAATTCGCGCCTGCGCCAGGTGCTGGGCTGGGAGCCCGCGATTTCGCTGGAGCAGGGTTTGGCGCGCACCTATCCCTGGATTGAGCAGCAGGTGCGCAAGTCGGTGAGTGCGCCGGTGGCAACGTAGTTACTCCGCTGGTACGCTGCACGCTTCTGGCGGGAAACCGGAAGCGAGAAAAGAGAAACTAAGCAGTAGAGAAGCAGATCGCCACTTCGTGCAGTTGGGCTTTTCGCCGGTAGGAGAGTGCCGTTGAAATCTTTGGGCCTGACATACTGCGCGACCTTCATCGTATCTCTGCTGATTTCATTTTTCCTGACCCGCTACGTCCGTGACCAGGCCCTGAGCCGCGGCTGGAAGAGCCGCCGGCTGCGGGAGCGCGACGTCCACACCGCGCCCATCCCGCGCCTGGGCGGCGTTGCTATTTTCCTGTGCTTGATCGGCATAGTGGCCGCGCTGATGGCGTTCTCCCGCTTCGGCTATGTCTTTGCCCCGCGCCTCATCCTCGGCATCCTGCTGCCCACGCTGCTGATCTTCCTGCTCGGCCTCTACGACGATCTGTTTTCCGTGGGGCCGTGGATGAAGTTCGCGGTGGAGATCATCGCGGCGGTGTCCATCTTTCTGGGCGGCTTCCGCGTCATCGAACTGCCTCTGCTGTTCGGCAACCGCAGCCTCGGCTTCGCGGGTTCGCTGTTCGCCACCGTCTTCTGGGTGCTGCTCATCACCAACGCCTTCAACCTGGTGGACGGCCTCGACGGCCTGGCCGCGGGCTCGGCGCTTTTTTCCACCTTGACGGTGGTGGTGATTTCGCTGATGAACGGCCGCGTGATGATCGGCCTGATCGGGCTGGCTCTGGCGGGCGCGATCTTGGGATTCCTGCGCTTCAACTTCAACCCCGCGACCATTTTCCTCGGCGACTGCGGCAGTTTGTTCATTGGCTTCGTGCTCAGCGTGCTGGCGCTGATGGGCGCGGGAAAATCCTCCACCGCGGTGGCGGTGGCGATTCCCGTGGTTTCTTTTGGCCTGCCCATCCTGGAGACCGGCATCTCGGTAGTGCGCCGCTTCCTCAGCGGACAACCTCTGTTCGCTCCCGACCGCCACCACATCCATCACAAGCTGCTGGAGCGCGGCCTGAGCCAGCGCCAGGTGGTCGTGATCCTTTATGGAGTCTCCGCCGTGTTCGGCCTGCTGAGCGCGCTGTTGCTGTACCCCGGCGGGCCGACCATCGGGGTGGTGCTGTTCGTGATCGGCGCCGGCATCTGGATCGGGGTGCAGCACCTCAACTATCCCGAGTTCTTCGAGCTGCATCGCATCGCGCGCCGCACCCTGGAGCAGAAGCAGGTCATCGTCAACAACCTGGCGTTCCGGCGCGCCACCTTTCGTCTGGCCAAGGTGGATCGCCTCTCCGAACTTAGCCAGGTGCTGGCGGAAACTTTCAGCGGCAACGATTTCGATGGCTTCGAGTTGCGCTCGGCTACCCTGGCCCGTTCGCACGCGGCGCCCTTGGGCGGTCGCGACGCCGTCGTGCACCTGACCTGGGGACGCGTGGGCAGCACCTTCTCGGTTCCGGCGTGGAGTATGGCGCTGGATCTCGTCATGCCCGGTTCCGGCCGCCACGGCTACCTGGTGATCTACAAGCAGTACGCGCACAGCGCGCTGCAGGTGGACGTCAATCTCCTACTGCAGGAGTTCCGCGCGGTGCTGGCGCAGGCGCTGAGCCGCGCCTTGGCGGCCGAGATCGAAGAGCAATCTGGCCATGCGGACGCCTTGGCCGCCACCGCCAACTCCAGCTTGCAGTAGAGGGGTGGAAATCCGCGGATTGCCGCCATCTTGTCAATTAGGTGCAAGGAATTGCATCTGCCGTCGGCGCGGTTCCTGTAGTTAGCTGGAATCCTCACTCTAAGCAATTGATAAATAAGGCATTAGTTTTCAAGGGCTGAAGGCTGTCTTGGTATGACGATTGCCCTATACCGGCTGTCTCCTGCAGCAACCGGCAGTGTGTTGTCCGTGGGAAGGGGTCTGGACACCGACCCTACAGAACTTGTGGTGGGGTTTGTGAGGGGGAGAATGAAGAAGTTCGGGCTCATCGTGGTGATCGTGGCCTTCGTGGCCTTGGGCAGACTCTCCAGCGATACCTCGCCGGTCAGCGCCAAGGATTCCGCTTCCACGACTCCGGTTGTTCAGATCGCGCAGGCCAACCCCACGCCTGTATCCTTGATGCAATCCAGCCCCAGCCGCGCGCAACAAGCGCCGTTGGGCAGTATCTCCGTCGTCGACCCTGCGGTCCCAATCCCAGAGCCAGCGTCACTACTCCTGCTTGGGAGCGGACTGATTTCGGCCGGCGTGCTGGTGCGGCGTCGGCTCCGTCCCTCAAGCTAACCATTCTCAACCAACCGGGCGCGGAATTCGGGTTCCGCGCCTTTCGTGTTTGTAAAACTTTGTAAAATCGGCGTTCCGCAAAAAATCGTCCGTGGTAGAGTCGCAGCAGGCAAGCGGCGTACTCATGAGATGGTCATTCCCTAAGAATCGCGGAATTTCGGCGATTCAGTTTCTCGGGGAACGTTCGCTCAGCGGCGTTTTGCTCCGTGCCGGGTTCGCGATGGTGCTCAGCGGCGCGGCGCTGTGGGTGACTCTCAAGCTGCCGCCCTTTCAGACCCACATCTCCTACAGCTTTTTCGCCGCCGCGGTGGCGGCCAGCGCCTATTTCGCGGGCTGGCAGGCCGGGATCCTCACCACTATCCTCATCGCGCTGATCGTTGCCTGGAAGCTTCCTCCCTTGGACTCATTGGCCATCGCCGATCGCGGGGATGCTCTAAGTTTTGCCAGCTTCGTGTTCACCGCCCTGGTCCTCTGCCTGATCATCGCTTCGCTGCACCGCAGCCGCCGCGCCCTGCGCGACACCCGCGATGCCCTGCGCCTGAGCAAACGCCGCATCGCCTACGTGGAGCGTCACGCCAAGGTGTGGACCTGGGAATACGACGTGCGCACCGATCGCGTTAGTTGGTCCAACCTTTATGGCAAGAACATCAGCCGGCGCGAACAGTCGCTGCGCGACTGGCTGCAGATGGTCCACGAGGAGGACCGCCAGCAGGTGGCCGACGCCATCCAGCGTGCCTTGCAAAAGGGAGAGTTCGAGGCCCGCTTCCGCATCATGCTGGGTGATTCGCAGCCGCGATGGCTACTCGGCCGCGCCCAACTGGTGCTGCTCGACGGCCAGCCGGCCGCCCTGGTCGGCATCAACATGGATGCCTCCGTCCACGGCGATTCCAGCCCCGCGGCCATCCTCCAGCCGCCCGCTGCCGCCACCCGTTCCTAGAGTGTTTACCTGGGCGCGCATGCCAGCACTTTCGAGCTGTTTTCCATCCAGCGCCACGCGGTCTCGACCACGTTTTTCAGCGGTCGCCGCGCCTTCCAGCCCAGCACCTGCGCCGCCCGCGTGGGATCGGCCACCAGCGCCGGAGGATCGCCCGGCCGCCGCGGACCATATCGCCGATCAGCCGCGCTCCCGGTGACCGCTTCCACCGCCCCCAGCACTTCCATCACCGAGTGCCCCTGGCCGGTGCCCAGGTTCAGGGCGACCGATGCTCCGCCTCCGGCGAGGTATTCGATGGCCAGCGCGTGCGCCTCGGCGAGATCGTTCACGTGGATGTAGTCGCGGATGCAGGTGCCGTCGGGCGTGGGATAGTCGCGCCCGAACACCTCGATGGTGCGGATGCCGCGCGCGGCCTCCAGCGCCAGCGGGATCAGGTGGGTTTCCGGATCGTGCGCTTCGCCGATCGTGCCGCTCTCGTCGGCGCCAGCGGCGTTGAAGTAGCGTAGCGCAGCGAAGCGCAGCCCATAGGCCTTGGAATAGGCATCGAGCGCGTGCTCGAACAGCAGTTTGGTGGCGCCGTAGGGATTGATGGGCTCGCGCGGATTGTCTTCGCTGATCGGCACCTTCACCGGCACGCCGTACACGGCGCAGGTGGAGGAAAAGACGAAGGTCTTCACCCCCGCCTCGACCGCCGTGTTCAGCAGGGCGAGAGCGCACTCCACGTTGTTGTGGAAATACTTGCGCGGATTTTCGACCGATTCGCCCACGTAGCAGTGAGCGGCGAAATGCATCACCGCCTGCGCCCCGCGCAGCACCGGTTCGAGGCGCGTGCGATCACCGATATCGCCCTCGGCCAGCTCGAACCCGTTGGCGAAGGGACGGTAGCCGGTCGAGAGATTGTCGTAGATGACGACCTGATGTCCGCGCCGCGCCAGCTCGCGCACCGCATGGCTGCCGATGTATCCCGCGCCTCCGGTGACCACTACTCGCATCCGATTTTCCTGATGTCGCAAGCATAATCGCAGCGCCGCGATTTCGTTGCGGGCCAGGCTGTGGAAAAGTCGCTTGGATCATTCATCAGGGTGGAGCAGGCCTTCAGGCCTGCATTATTCACTGGGACTTGTGGCTCTGAGTCTCATTCCACTGGTGGGCGCATCGGAGGCCCGATTATTCACCACCGAGCAGCCCTACACAATGCAGAGCCTTCATAGTTCAATTACCCGGTGAGGGATCACGTGTCAGGGCACGGCTTCAGCCGTGCCGTTACTCGCTCCCTGAGTTCCGGGCTTTTAGCCCCTGCGCATTCGCCGCCGACCGAGTGTGCAGACGAAAGCGATGCTTAAGAATCCGGGCTGGAGAGCCATCGCCATTGCCCTCCGGGGGCTATAAAGCCCCGCTCAATTTCAACGGCCAAACGGCACGGCTGAAGCCGTGCCCTGACACGTGGCGTCTCACAAGACAGTTTTTCTTGAAAACACGCGGCGAGGCTTCCATCCCCTAGCTTGTTTCAATTTTTCTTTGGGCTCTTCGCCAGCTTGCGGATATAGGCCACCAGGGCTCGGATCTGATCTTGCGTCAGGCTGTCGCTGAAGGAGGGCATGTTCTTTCTGCCCTCGCTGATGACCTGGGCCAGTTGTGCGTCGGATTGCTTCTGTACTTCCGAGGAACGCAGATCGGCGGCGTTCAAGCTTTTCCCGACGGAGGTGTCACCGGCTCCATTCTGACCGTGACACGACGAACATTGCAGCTTGAACGTACTTTTCGCTGCCGCGTTCCCGGACCCGGGCGGGGACTTTCCCGCGAACGCAGGTCCCGAAAACACCGCCAGCAGCACGATGATCAGCGCAGTGGCGGCGGGCGCTTCGAGCAGCGCCTTCCTTGAGCCGGTAGTCACGTTCAGGCGCTCTGCAGAGCGGCGCGGACCTTGGGCGGGGTGAAAGGCACGGAGCGCAGCCGCACCCCCACGGCGTCAAACACCGCATTCGAAATGGCGGAGGGCACGACGGCGGCGGGTGGCTCGCCCGCGCCCCAGGGCTTCTCCGTTGGCCGGTCGATCAGGTCGACGTCCACCTCCGGGATCTCAGGAAACGTCAGGATGGGATAGCTGTCCCAGTCCAGGCTGGTCACCCGCGAGCGGTCGAACGTCAGCTCTTCCTTCAGCGTGCGGCTGACGGTCTGGATCACGCTGCCTTCGATCTGATTGCGGACGCCGTCGGGATTGATGACCTGCCCGCAGTCCTGCACCACGGCAATATGCTTGACCCGGACCTCGCCGCTCTTGCGGTTCACCTCCACGTCGGCCACCGCTCCCACGTAGGTGCGCGCCAGCTCGTACTTGATGTAGGTGATGCCCCGGCCGGTGGCGACCTCGCCGCTGGCCGGCTTCGCCGCAGTCCGGGCCTGCCATTGGGCGAAGTGGGCCAGCCGCTTCAACAGTTCGGTGCCCCGCGCATCATTGATGTAGCGCAGCCGGAACTCCAGCGGATCGGCGCCGGTGGCGGCGGCGAGTTCGTCCACGAATGCCTCATTGCAGAAGGTATTCTGCATGCGTCCCGGGGCGCGGATCCAGGAGGGACGGAACGGCGTCTCCGCCAGCCGGTGGGCCACCGTCCGCACGTTAGGAAAAGTGTAGGGAATCGCCAAGTTGTTGATGATGTTGCCAGGGTACATGCCTTTGTCAAAGGGCAGGCCGGCCAGTTCCGCCGCCACCAGCTTGACAGTGCCGGTGCCGCCACCGCCCTCCGGGATGTAGAGCTGGGAATACCACGCCACCACGTTGCCGCTGGCGTCGAGTCCCGCCTGCAGGTCCATCAGTGTCGGCGGACCCTTGGGGTCCCAGCCGTGCTCGTCGGCGCGCGTCCACTGCACCCGCACCGGCCGTCCCACGGCGCGGGCGAGCAAGGCGGCGTCGGCGGTCGCGTCTTCGTGGCCGTTGCGGCCGTAGCAGCCGGAGCCATCCATGTAGATGACGCGCACGTCGCTGTTCGGCAGGGAGAACATGGCTGCCAGTTGCAGGCGGAGATTATGGGTAGCCTGGCTGGCCGACCAGCAGGTGAGCTTGCCCTCCTTGAATTCCGCCACGCCGCACGATGGTCCCATCGAGCCGTGGGTGTGGATGGCGAAGTTGTAGGTGGCGCTGACCCGCTTGGCGGCCTGAGCCAGCGTTTGCTCGGCGTCGCCGACGTTGCTGGTCACATCGTCCTTGTTGATCTTGGTTGCCCGAACGTACTCCCACAACTTGCTCTGCTCGGGCAGGCCTTCCCACTTGGACCAGCTCGCCTTGAGTTTCTGCGCCGCCTGCATGGCACCCCATTCGCTCTCCGCCACCACGCCTAGGAAGTTGCCCTGGCGTACCACCTTGACCAGGCCCGGGACATCGTGCACCGAGCTTTCATCGACACTCTGCAAGCTGGCGCCCATGGCCGGCGGCCGCACCACGCAACCATGCAGCATGCCCGGCACCTTGAAATCGTGTATGTAGGTGAATTGGCCGGTCATTTTCGGCGGGATGTCATAGCGGGGAACCGACTGCCCCACGATCTTGTAGGTAGCTGGATCCTTCAGCGGCGCATTCTTATCGAGCTTCAGCGAGAAGTTCTTGCCGCCGATCAGCTCGCCATACGTCACCTGCTTGCCGCCGCTGCGCGATCGCACCGTGCCTTGCTCGACGATAAGATCGGCGGCGGGCACGTCCAGCCGTTTCGCCGCTTCCTGCAGCAAGGCTTGCCGGCCGGTGGCGGCGGCCTGGCGAATCTGTATCCCGCCGACCTGAATGGAGAGGCTACCCCACGTCGGGCCCTGCGCGGGCGTGAGGGCGGTGTCGCCCTCGATGACCTCGACCCGCGCCATCGGCACGTCCAACTCCTCGGCCACAATTTGGGTCAAGGCCGTCCGGACGCCGGTGCCCAACTCCACCTTGCCGGAATAGAGGGTCACGCGGCCGCTGCGATCGATGGCCAGGAAGGCATCCACCTCATCCAGGGCAACGGTCTTGGGCGCGGTGGCGCTCTGGGCATGCGCCGTCCTCACGAAGGAGGGCAGGGAGAAGCCAACGATCAGGATGCCGGTGCCTTTCAAGAAGTCGCGGCGGTTCGGTTTATCGAAGAGCATGGTCAGCCTCCCTTCAAACGGCGGCGGCGCGCTTGACCGCGCGCACGATGCGCAGGTGGGTGCCGCAACGGCACAGGTTGTGAGCCAGCGCCTGCTTGATCTGCGCTTCGCTCGGGTTCTTAGTGCGTGCCAGGAAGGCAGCCGCTTCCATGATCATGCCGCTGATGCAGTAGCCGCACTGCGCCGCCTGCTCCGTGATGAAGGCCTGCTGCAGGGCATGCAGCTTCTCGGGTGAGCCCAGCCCTTCCAGGGTCACGATCTTCTTCTTGCCCACGGCCGAG
>DATNJE010000177.1:0-9181 GCA_035604095.1 Terriglobales bacterium | reverse complement strand
ATACATCTGGGACCTGGCGCTCGATCCCAAGGGCAACCTCTACGTCGCGACCGGAGACCAGGGACAGATCTTCCGTGTGGACCGCAAGGGCGCGGGTTCGGTGTTCTTCAAGAGCGATGAGGCCCACATCCGTGTGCTGGCGTTCGATACCAGGGGCAACCTGATCGCCGGCTCCGACGGCAGCGGGCTGATTTACCGCATTTCTCCCGCAGGCGAAGCGTTCGTGCTCTACAGCGCCGCCAAGAAGGAGATCACGGCGCTGGCCGTGGATGCGGCCGGCAACATCTATGCTTCGGGGGTGGGCGAGAAAACGCGCGCCTTCCCGCCGCCGGTGAATATGCCGCAGCCGCAGCCAGTTCCGGCAGCGCCCTCGGGGCATGGCGCCATGACGCCAGGGGCCCCGGCAATGGCGTCCGCGAGCGCGGCGGGATTCAACATTAACGTGGCTGCGATACCGCCCTTTCCCACCACGCCGGGTTCGGAGGTGTACCAGATCGCTCCGGACGGCTCACCCAAGCGCATCTGGTCGTCGCACGAAGACATCGTTTACGCGCTCGGCTTCGACCATCAGGGCCGGCTGCTGGCGGGCAGCGGCAACAAGGCACGCGTCTATGCCATCGCGAGCAACGGCGATTACGTGGACCTGCTCAAGGCCAGCGCCACCCAGGTCACTGCCATCACCAAAGGTCCCAGGAACGGCCTGTACGTCGCCACTAGCAACCTCGGCAAAGTCTTCCTGCTGGGAGCGCAACCGGACTCCGAGGGCAGCTACGAGAGCGACGTCTTCGACGCCCACATCTTCTCGCGCTGGGGGCGGCTGGAGGTGCTCGGTGCGGGCAATTACGACCTCTACACCCGCAGCGGGAATGTCGATAACCCCGACCGCAATTGGAGTCCGTGGAAAAAGGCGGACATGGCCAAGGAGGCCGCCACCGACGTTCCGGCGGCGCGCTTCATCCAGTGGAAGGCGGTGCTGCGTCCGGGGCCGACTCCGGCGCGCATCGATGCGGTGAACGTCAACTACCGCCCGAACAACGTGGCGCCGGTGATCGACGACGTGGTAGTGCAGGTGGGCGTGCGTTACAACGTGATGCCCACGCCGAAGACCAGCGGCGAAGGCTCGCCCATCTCCAGCGGCCCGCGCTTCGAGCCGCCGCCGCAGGCCATCCGCGACCACGAGTCCATCAGCGCCCGCTGGGCGGCCCACGACGACAATGATGACGACTTGGTGTACTCGGTCTACTATCGCGGTGACAACGAAACCCAGTGGAAGCTGCTCAAGGACAAGATCACCGAGAAATACCTCACCTGGGACGCCGGCCTGTTTCCCGACGGCGGCTACACCATCAAGGTGGTGGCCTCCGACGCGCCCTCGCACTCGCCCGATGAGGCCCTGAGCGACGCCAAGGAGAGCACGCGCTTCGAAGTGGACAACACTCCGCCGCGCATCGAGAACCTGAACGCCGCCATGGCAGCCGGGCAGATGCGGGTAACCTTCCGCGCCGCCGACAACTTCTCGCCCATCAAGCGCGCCGAGTATTCCGTGGACGCGGGCGAGTGGCACTTAGTCGAGCCGGTCGGGCTGCTCTCCGACAGCCGCATAGAGAATTACGACTTCAGCATCCCGATGCAGAGCGAATCATCCGACACGGCGGTAAAGGGGAAGAAGCGCCCCAAGCCGGAGGGCGCCAGCGAGCACGTGATCGTGATCCGCGTCTACGACCGCTTCGAGAACATGGGCGCGGCCAAGACGGTGGTGCGGGAAAAATAGCCATCAGCTCTTAGCCATTAGCTCTTAGCTGAAAAACTGCTCGCGTTTGCTCGACTACCCGCTGCTACAATTTCTCCATGTCGCAACTCCTGCGGATGGCCGGATGGCTGCTCGCTATCGTGCTCTCGACCGTCCCGTCGTTCTGGCTGCTGGTCCATCCTCGGGCGGAATACTGGCGGAGCCGCCGCGGCGCGCGCTTCCGCATCCTGGGACCACTGTGGGTGGCCATTTGGGTGGCCGTGGGCGCAATCACCTGGCCTTGGCGGCACCTCCTGCTCTACGACAACGCGCTTTCCTGGCTGGCCGCGGCGCCGTTCTTCGCTGCGGGCTTCTACCTGTATCATCGCGCAGGGACCACCTTCAGCTTCGCGCAGTTGATAGGGTGCCCGGAGGTCCAAGGCGATAAATTCGAGCAGCGACTGGTGACCACTGGCATCCGCGCCCGCGTGCGCCATCCGGTGTATCTGGGCCATTTGTGCGAGCTGATTGGATGGAGTTTTGGGACTGGGCTCGCGATTATCTATGGCCTGGCCGCGTTCGCGATCATCACCGGAGCGATGATGATCCGGATGGAGGATGATGAATTAGAGCGCCGATTTGGGGAGACGTTCCGACAATACCGGGACTCGACGCCGTCAATTATCCCGCGTTTAAGTTCGCGTAACACGAAACAGATCGCAAACGAGCTAAGAGCCAAAAGCTAAGAGCCAACAGCGCTTTTGAATGAGATTCGAACTCTTTGTCGCCTCCCGCTACCTCCGAGCTAAAAGGAGACAGGCGGTGATCTCCGTCATCACCGCTATCTCCATCATCGGCGTGGCGGCGGGGGTGGCCTCGCTCATCGTCGCGCTGGCCATCAACAACGGATTCCGCCAGGACCTGCAGGAGCGGCTGTTGGGCTCGACCGCGCACATTAACCTGATGCGGGTGGAAAACGACGGTATCCGCGACTGGCGTCCGCTGCTCGACCGCCTCGCGAAGGAGCCGCACGTGAAAGCCGCGGCCCCGGCGCTGTTCGAGCAGGTGCTGATCTCGCGCGGCGCGCGTGCCCGCGGCGGCATCCTGAAGGGCGTGCTGCCGGACTATGAGAAGAAGGTCAGCGAGCTGCTGCAAACAGTGAAGTTCGGATCAGCCGAGGAACTAGAACCCGCCCACGAGCCCACGTCACAGATCACAGATCACAAATCACAAATCACAGAAATGCCTCCCATCATTCTCGGCAAAGACATGGCCGACGAACTGGGCGCGACCGTGGGCTCGGCGGTGCTGGTCACCAGCCCGCAGGGCGAACTGACCCCCTTCGGCCTGGTTCCCAAGTACGTGCGCTTCCGCGTGGCCGGGATCTTTAAATCCGGCTTCTACGACTACGACACCGGCTGGGCTTTTATCCGGCTGGCTGACGCGCAACGGCTGTTCGGACTGGGGGACGTAATCTCCGTGATCGAGTTCAAGGTGGACGACATCTACCAGGCCGGGGTGATCGGCAAGGTGATCGAGCGCGACGCGGGCAAAGGGTTCATGGCCACCAACTGGATGGAGCAGAACCGGCAACTGTTCCACGCGCTGAAACTGGAGCGGGTGGTGACGTTCATCACCATCGGGCTGATCGTGCTGGTGGCGGCGCTGAACATCCTGATCTCGCTCATCATGATGGTGATGGAGAAGACGCGCGACATCGCCGTGCTGATGTCGCTGGGCACCCGCCGGGCGCAGGTACGGAATGTGTTCATTTTCCAGGGAGTGCTGATCGGCGTGGTGGGGACGGCCATCGGCCTGTTGCTGGGCTACCTCCTCTCCTGGATGGGTGGGCACTACCGGCTGGTCACGCTCTCCCCGGAAGTTTATTCGATTGACTACGTGCCGTTTGCGGCGCGGGCGCTGGATGGCCTGGTGGTCGCGGCGGTAGCGCTGGCGGTGTCGTTCGTGGCCACAATCTATCCTTCGTGGTCGGCTTCGCGCATCCTGCCGGCCGAAGCCTTGCGCTATGAATAGGGCGGCCCGTGAGGCCAGAATGGGACAGCACAATCTACGGGGAAAGCGCTTAGGAACAGTGACTCTGGTTATCCCCGGCGAATCCTTCGGGGAGGTACTTTGGTGATGCGCCGGCGGACGATTTAGCTGGAATGGGCCGGCGGATGGCGGGATCATCCTCCATAGCGCCACACGGCGCAGTTGCAGGCGTATTTTTGGAGGGTGAGTTGCTAATTTGTGACGCGGGAGTTAGCGCTTGCATCCAACAGAAGTGGCAGAGATCCTGCGCGTAGAGCGGCTTGGGAAAGTCTTCCGCTCTGGCAGCATGGACTTAGTGCTCTTTGAGAATCTGTCCTTCCGGGTGACCACGGGAGAGATGCTGGCCATCGTGGGAGAATCTGGAGCGGGGAAGAGCACTTTGTTGCACATTCTGGGGGCGCTTGATAGGCCTTCCGAGGGTAACGTATACTGCGATTCGACGCCGCTGCAGGCGCTCTCCGACGACGACGCGGCTGATTTTCGCAACCGGGAAATCGGTTTCGTGTGGCAGTTTCATTATCTGCTGCCGGAATTCACCGCGGCGGAGAATGTGGCCATGCCCTTGCTGGTGCGGGGGCAGGAGCGCAGCAAGGCCGAACGGGAAGCGGCGCTCTGGCTGCGTGAGGTCGGACTGTCGGACCGGGCGCACCATCGTTCGGGCGAGCTTTCCGGCGGCGAGCAACAGCGCGTCGCCCTGGCTAGGGCGCTGGTGACACGGCCGCGGCTGCTGATGGCCGATGAGCCCACCGGCGACCTCGACAACCGTACGGCGGAGTTGGTATTTACCTTGATCGCCAGGCTACATCGCGACTATCGGCTGACCTCCCTCCTGGTCACGCACAACCTCGATTTTGCGCGCCGCTGCGACCGGGTATTGCGGATGCATCAGGGCCGCGTCGAGGAGGTCGAGCCGCAATCGCTCCCAGCCTGAGGGCAAACAGGCGGGAGACGGCAAGCTGGTCCACCTGGGGTGGACGGAAGTTCAGGGTTGGCGGTTGCGCGAGCGCCACTCGGCAGTCGCTGCAAGGCAAGTTTGCTTGGGCTGCCGTCCCCCCGGCAGTATGGGCAAGGGGAGAGAGTCCAGGGAGGGACGTTGGGCAGTCCCGCCAACGCTCCAGCAAACCAAAGTAAGGTTTGCTGGGACCCCGCCAAGGGCTTTCCGGCGAGGGAACATGTTTGAACGCTACACAGAAAAAGCTCGGCGCGTAATCTTCTTCGCGCGCTACGAGGCCAGCCAGTTCGGGTCTCCGTATATCGAGACCGAACACCTGTTGCTGGGCCTGTTGCGCGAGGACAAGGCTCTGACCAACCGCTTCCTCCGTTCGCACGCCTCGGTGGAATCCATCCGCAAGCAGATCGAGGGGCACACTACGATCCGCGAGAAGGTCTCCACCTCGGTCGATCTCCCGCTGTCCAACGAGTGCAAGCGCGTGCTGGCTTACGCCGCCGAAGAGGCGGAGCGGCTTTCGCACAAGCACATCGGCACCGAACACCTGCTGCTGGGCCTGCTGCGCGAAGAGAAGTGCTTTGCCGCCGAGATCCTGCACGAGCGCGGGCTCAGGCTTTCGACCATCCGCGAGGAACTGGCGCGCAGCTCGCAGGAGAAGGCGCAGCCGCAGCGCGCGCGCGAGTCTTCCCTGCTCAGCGAGTTCTCCCGTGACCTGACCCAGGCCGCTCTGGACACCCAGCTCGATCCGCTGGTCGGCCGCGACCAGGAACTGGAGCGCGTGGTGCAGATCCTCTGCCGCCGCACCAAGAACAATCCGGTGCTGATCGGAGAGCCGGGCGTGGGCAAGACCGCCATCGTGGAAGGCCTGGCGCAGCGCATCGCCGATGGCGATGTACCCTCGTTCCTCGCCGACAAGCGCATCCTGGCGCTCGATCTTTCCCTGATTGTGGCCGGCACTAAGTACCGCGGCCAGTTTGAAGAGCGGCTCAAGACCATCATGAAGGAACTGATGGAGTCGCAGAACGCCATCATCTTTATCGACGAGTTGCACACCCTGGTGGGCGCGGGATCGGCGGAAGGCTCGCTCGATGCCGCCAACATTCTGAAGCCGGCGCTCTCGCGCGGCGAGATCCAGTGCATCGGCGCCACCACCCCGGGCGAATATCGCAAGTCCATCGAGAAGGACCGTTCGCTCGAGCGCCGCTTCCAGTCGGTGAAAGTTCCGCCCCCGGGCGAGGGCGACGCGGTCAAGATCCTGAACGGAATCAAGGACCGCTACGAAAAGTTCCATGCGGTTTCCTACACGGATGAGGCCATCACCTTCTCGGTATCGCACTCCAACCGCTACATCCCGGACCGCTTCCTGCCGGATAAGGCCATCGACCTGATCGACGAAGCCGGGGCGCGCGTGAAGCTGCGCCAGACCTCGCTGCCGGAAGAGATCACCGAGGTGCAGAAGCGGATCAAGTTCATCGTCCACCGTATGGAGAACGCCATCGCCAACCACGAGTTCGAAAAGGCGCGCTTCTACTCGGACGAGGAGCGCAAGGAGCGCGAGAACCTGCGCGCCCTGCGCGAAAAATATCACCTCGACGATTCCACCACCGGCGTGGTCGGACGCGAGGACATCGAGGAAGTGGTTTCGCGCTGGACGGGCGTGCCCATCACCTCGATCAAGGAAGAAGAATCGCAGAAGCTGCTGCGCATCGAGGAAGAGCTGCACAAGCGCGTGATTTCGCAGGACCGGGCGATCACCGCCCTGGCCCGCGCCATCCGCCGCTCCCGCGCCGGCCTGAAGAACCCGAACCGCCCGGTGGGCTCGTTCCTGTTCCTCGGCCCCACGGGCGTGGGCAAGACGGAAGTCGCGCGCACCCTGGCGCATTTCCTGTTCGGCAGCGAGAAGTCGCTGATCCGCTTCGATATGTCCGAATTCATGGAGAAGCACTCGGTGTCGAAGCTGATCGGCTCGCCTCCAGGCTACGTGGGATACGAGGAAGGCGGCCAGCTCACCGAGCGCGTCAAGCGCGCGCCCTATTCGGTGGTGCTGCTGGACGAAATCGAGAAGGCGCACCCGGACGTGTTCAACATCCTGCTGCAGGTGTTCGAAGACGGCCAGCTCACCGACGGGCTGGGCAACACCGTGGACTTCAAGAACACCATCCTGGTGATGACCTCGAACATCGGCGCGCGCCACCTGATGAAGCGCACCGGCCTGGGCTTCCAGAGCGATAAGGAAGAAGCCATCTCCGACAAGGTCGAGGACATGGTGAAGAACGAGGTGAAGCGCACCTTCAACCCCGAGTTCCTGAACCGGCTCGACGAGGTCATCCTGTTCAACGCGCTGACCGAGCAAGACCTGATCCAGATTGTGGAGTTGATGGTCACCCAGCTCAACCAGAACCTGGCGCAGCGCCACATCACGGTCACGGTGACGGAGGAAGCGCGGAAGTGGATTCTCGACAAGACGGTCACCGACCGCAGCTATGGCGCGCGTCCACTGCGCCGCGCCCTGCAGAAGTACATCGAGGACCCGTTCTCCGAAGCGCTCATCCAGGGCTCGATCACTACCCGCCCCGCGTTCCTCGAGGTCTATCTGGAGAACGGACGGCTGTTCTACCGCCAGGTCGGCGAAGGCGCCGAACAGCACGAGGGCGTGCTGCTATACAGCTAGGAGTCAGCGGTCAGCACTCAGCATTCAGCCGTCAGCGAAAGCTGGCGGCTTTGTTTTGGGCGAATCTCAGGTGGGGACCGCCGCGCTCGGCCGTCCGGGCACGACGCACGACGCGCCTCAATCGCGAAACATGCTAGGTGCGAGAACACGTGTCAGGGACGACTTCAGTCGTGCCGTCACGGTCGCCAAGAATGTCATCCCGCGCGAAGCGCGAGGCGAGCCCCCGAGCCGAGCGCGAATCGGGGGATCTTGGTGTTGTGGTCTTGAAGTCGTGCCCTGACACGTGATCTCCCAAGAGGCAGTTTTTTCTTGGCCACCCCGCCTGAAGGCGAAGTCCCCCGAACCGCTAACTGCCAATTGCTAACTGCTTCTTCGCCGTTTCGCGGCACAGTTCAGCCACTGCCGCCTGCGTGCGCTCCGCCAGAGCATCCAAGTCACGCTTCGTGTATCCGCCAATGGGAATGGCGTCGCCGATAATCAACTGCAACGGCCCGGGACGCAGGTGCGATGAGCCTCTGGGAAAAGCCTGGTACGTGCCCAGGATCGCCACCGGCACTACGTCCGCCTGCGCTTCGACGGCCACATAGAACGTGCCGCGGCGGAACGGCTGCATCTCTCCGGTGGGAGAGCGCTCGCCTTCGGGAAAGACCACCAGCGGCAAGCCCCGCCGCAAGGTCTGCACCGCCTCCCGCAGGGCGCGGCGCGAGAGCGCAACGCTTTCCGGGTCGATCATGAGCTGTCCGGCTGCGCTCAGGTGCCATCCCACCAGCGGCACCCGGAACACCAGCCGGTGCGCGATGATGCGGAACTGGAACGGCAGGTAGCGGTAGAGCACGGGGATGTCGAGCGCGGAGAGATGGTTGGCGGCGTAGATGCGCGGGCGGCTGAGGTCGAGCCGTTCCAGGCCGGTCACCGTTACCGGCATGCCGTAGAGCCGCAGCAGCACCCCCGCCCAAAAGGCTACGATGCGGTGCTGCGCCCGGCCGCTTTTGTCGAGGAACGCCGCCGCCAATGAGACCGGCTCCACGAGCATGGTAAAGAGGATCGTCAGCGGCCAGTAGATCAACGCCGAGCGCAACCGGCTCAGCAGCTCACGGATTCGCGTGCCCGCGCTCAGGTCCGCTTGCGCGCCGTTCTCGCGCCGCGCCGCAGGGAACCGTCGCTGCCAGCGATGATGGAGCGCAGCACGCGCGCCAGCTCCCGTCCGGCGGTGCGCAGTTCGTCGCGATGGTGAAGCGACAGCTCGCTCAGCAGCCGTTCTCCCTTGGGGGTCAGGTGGATGGTCACCTGCCGGCGGTCGACGCCGTCGCGCTCGCGCTGCACCAGTCCGTGGGCGACGGAGCGGTCAATCAGTTCCACCGCACTGTGGTGCCGGATCTGCAGCCGCTCCGCCACCGCGCGGATGCTGGGCGTGATGCCCTCGGGAAGGCCGCGGATGGCCAGCAGCAACTGGTGCTGCTGCGGATCGATGCCAGCGGCGCGGGCCGCCTCCTGGCTGAAGGTCAGGAACTTCCGTATCTGGTACCGGAATTCGGCCAGGGCCTGATAATCCACGGTGGGGGCTGGCTTCGGCACGGCGTAGATTCTTACCCCATTGACCACCGGAATGCAATCGCGCGGATTGTTTTTTGCCCGCCCTTACCCAGCATTTAGAATCGTAGGTTCCCCTAAGGCTTACGACGGCGTCCGGGCGGGGGCCCCGGCAAACCCGGTTTTGGTTTGCTGGGGTGAGGGCGGAGGCAGAGGGTTGATCAAGCGATACACACGGCCGGAGATGGGC
>DATNJE010000176.1:0-8938 GCA_035604095.1 Terriglobales bacterium | reverse complement strand
GATCGCAAAAGAGTACATCTGGTAGAGGCGCACACGCCCTTAGGGAGGAGTTATGGAGAGAAAGAACGGCCGCCCGTCCATCCGGGCGAGATTATCAAGGAAGACATCCTACCGTCTGTCGGCCTGTCGGTGATGGCCGCGGCGAAAGCTCTGGGGGTGTCCCGCCAGATGCTTCACGACATTCTGGCGGAGCGCAAGCCCCTGTCTGCCATCATGTGCCTGAGGGTGTCCCGCCTGTTTGGCGGCTCTCCGGAAGTCTGGATGCGGTTGCAGGCAGCCTACGACCTGAAGAAGGCTGAGCAAAACAAGAAGGTCATGGCACGTGTCGCGCGGATCGTGCCTGTAAAGCCGGTCGAAGAAGTTCGAGCCTGAAGTGTATGTTTGTTTTCAATATCTTATAGCCAGCCTGGCAACAGAACCGCCCCAAAACAACCAGGGTTCCGGAAGTAATTGTCTTCAGTTCAACGACCGTAAGTAACTGAAACGTAAAGTTAAAAGTGTCGATTTCTAGGTATCATTGGGGTGGACATGAAGGAAATTGCCCCAGAAAAGGAGACATACGAGCACCGGGTTTCCCAGTAGATGAAACACCCAACTCGCTATGAGAATCAATCACTTAGCAGTAGCACTGCTCATTGTCGCATCGTCCAATAAGGGGCACGCCCAAGCCCCCGATATAGCCAAGGTCAACGACCTGGCAACCGCCATATCCCATGCCGAAGGGTTCGGCATACGCGGCACTATCCCCAACAGGTACCACAACCCCGGCGACCTGAGAACGCGTCCGGACTCCCCCCCGTTGGCGGGACAGGTGCGTATCGGCAAGGCCGGCCATATCGTCTTCAAGGACGATGAGGCTGGCAAGGCTGCCCTGAGGCAATGCATCCTCCAGATGATGGATGGGCGCTCCCGCCATTTCCATTCCGACATGACCCTCAACCAGGTGGCGCGGGTATATGCGGAGAATTGGCGCCCATGGGTCAGGGCGGTCTCCAAGGAACTCGGTGTGCCCCCCACGACCACGTTGCGGGCGTATTTCCACACCGGTGCGGTACTCTCGGCAGTGAGCTACCGTCCGGCGCCCGCAGCCAAGCCGACGCCCCCGCCGCCGGCGCCGCCTGTACTTTTGGAAGTGAGCTTGAGCTACCGTCCATTGCCCGCAGCCAGTCCGGCGCCGGCGCCGCCGGAGGTTAGCTTCGCTCGGCCGCGCGGCGTCCTCGATGCCGTGCTTAACATTCCGGTGAATGTCCCACCGCTGGTGGAACAAGATGCCCGTCAGCACGGCAAACTGCGCTCCGTAACTGCCCTCCTCCACCGCTAGCGACGGTGCTCCCCAACAGGAATTGAAATTAGCAGGAGGGTTTGGTGGCGGCGGGAAGAATTGAACTTCCGACATGCGGATTATGAGACCGCTGCTCTACCACTGAGCTACGCCGCCACAGTGCGGGAATCCGTACAGACAAGAGGCCGGGATCGCCCCGGCCCGGTACATTAGGATACCGCCGCACTCATTTTACCGCACCCTCGCCACTTTCCACTTACCACTCGGCTTCCCCACTTCTACAATGGCCCCCGACGCATGCGAGCCATCGCCGTCATTCCCGCGCGCCTCGCCTCCACCCGGCTGCCGCGCAAAGTGCTGCGCGAGATTGCCGGGCGTCCCATGCTGGCCTGGGTGTATGAGGCGGCGCGGGCGTCGCCGCTCGTCGCCGAGGTGATCGTGGCGACGGACTCGGAAGAAGTGCTGGAGGCCTGCCGCCAGAACGGCTGGAACGCGCGCCTGACTTCGCCCCAGCACCGCTCGGGCACGGATCGTGTCTACGAGGTGGCGTGCTCGGTGGCCGCCGATGTGTACGTCAACGTGCAGGGCGACGAGCCGCTGGCGCGGCCCGAGCATCTCGAAGCGCTGCTGGGGCCGATGAAAGATGCGTCGGTGCTGGTCTCGACCATCAAGACGCCGGCGGCGGCGGGCGACATCGATAATCCCAACGCGGTGAAGGTGGTCACCGACGCGGTCGGACGCGCGCTCTACTTCTCCCGCGCCACCGTTCCCTACGACCGCGATCGCGGCCAGCCGCGCTACTTCAAGCACCTGGGCTTCTACGCCTATCGCAAGCCGGCGCTGGAGCGCTTTTGCTCGCTGCCGGAGTCGTCGCTCGAACGCAGCGAGCGGCTGGAGCAGTTGCGCTTCCTGGAGAATGGGATCGCGATCCACGTGGCCGAGACGCCGTTTGACACCATCGGCGTGGATACGGAAGACGACCTGCGGCGGGTGGAGGCAATCCTGAAGGATCAGCGCAGAGGGCGCTGAGGCCTTACGGCGTGGGGACGGTCTTCGCCTCGCCCGCCAACTCCTCCAGCAGGCGCTTCAGCCGCTCCAGCACCTCTTCCGCCTGGGTCGCCTTGAGCGAAAACTTCAGCACGCCATTCGGCGAGAACTGCGCCCCGGGCTGTCCAGCGACGAAGTGCGCCAGCTTTTCCGGATCGACGCCGGCTTCCTGCGTAAAGCCGATCGTCACCTGCTCGCGACGGCGGTCGATCGCGGCCACGCCCAGCCGCTGGCTGGCCAGCTTGAGCCGCGCATACTCCAGCAGGTTGCGCACCGCCGCCGGCGGCTCGCCGTAGCGGTCGGCGAGTTCCTCGCGCACGTCCTTGAGCTGCGGCTCGCTCTCCACCCCGGCCACGCGCTTATACATTCGCAGGCGCTGGTTCTCTTCTTTTATATATTCGGCGGGTATGCGGATGTTGATGCCGAGGTTGAGCTGGACCGCGACTTCCTCCCGCGAGACCTCGCCCTTCATTTCGCGCACCGTGCGGTCGAGCATGCTGGTATAGAGCTCGAAGCCGACGGAATTGATGTGCCCGCTCTGCTGTCCGCCCAGCAGGTTGCCGGCGCCGCGCAGCTCGAGGTCGAGCGCCGCGATCTTGAAGCCGGCGCCGAGATCCGAAAATTCCTTGAGCGCGGCCAGGCGGCGGCGCGCCAGCGGCGTCAGTTCGACATCAGGCGGCACGAGCAAATACGCATATGCCCGCCGGTTCGAGCGCCCCACGCGTCCGCGCAACTGGTAAAGCTCGGAGAGCCCGTGGCGGTCAGCGCGGTTGATGATGATGGTGTTGCACAGCGGGATGTCGAGCCCGTTCTCGATGATCGTCGTCGCTACCAGCACGTCGGCTTCGTGGCGTATGAACTTCAGCATCACCTTCTCCAGCTCCGCCTCCGACATCTGCCCGTGCCCGACGGCCACCCGCGCCCGCGGCGCCAGTTGCTGCACCTTGGCCGCGATCTCATAGATCGATTCCACGCGGTTGTGCACGAAATAAGCCTGCCCGCCCCGCTCCAGTTCGTGCTCGAGGGCCGTCTTGATCAGCTTCTCGTCGAAGGCCGCGACCACCGTCTGGATGGCGATGCGGTCTTTCGGTGGGGTCTCGATCACGCTCATGTCGCGCAGCCCGGTCAGCGACATGTGCAGCGTTCGCGGGATGGGCGTGGCCGACATGGTCAGCACGTCCACCTCTTTCTTCAGCTTCTTCAGCCGCTCTTTGTGCCGCACGCCGAAGCGCTGCTCTTCATCCACCACCACCAGGCCGAGGTCGGAGAACTTGATGTCTTTCGAGAGCAGGCGGTGGGTGCCGATCAGGATGTCCACCTGCCCGGCCTCGACCTTCTGCAGGATTTCCTTCTGCTGCCGCGCGGTGCGGAAGCGGCTGAGCATCTCGGTGCGGATGGGATAGGCCGCAAACCGCTGCTTGAAGGTCTCGAAGTGCTGGAAGGCGAGCACGGTCGTCGGCGCGAGCACCGCGACCTGCCTGTTGTCGTTCACCGTCTTGAAGGCGGCGCGCATGGCGACTTCCGTCTTGCCGTAGCCCACGTCGCCCACCAGCAGCCGGTCCATGGGCGTGGGCGCTTCCATGTCGCGCTTCACGTCCACGATGGCTTCTTCCTGGTCCTCGGTCTCCTGGTGCTCGAAGGCGTCTTCGAACTCGCGCTGCCAGTCGGTGTCGCGCGGAAAGGCGTGCCCCTCGGCCAGACGGCGCTCGGCGTAGAGCTTCAGCAGCTCCTCCGCCATGTCTTGCATGGCCTTCTTGACCCGCGCCTTGGTGCGCGCCCAGGCCGTGCTGCCCAGATGGCTGAGCGCCGGCTTTTGGCCCTCGGCCGAGCGGTACTTCTGCACCAAGTCGAGCCGGGTGAGCGGGACGTAAAGCCGCGCGCCTTCGGCGTACTCCAGCACCATGAACTCGCCCGTGGTGTCGCTTTGCGTGATTTCTTTCAGCCCCTGGTATTGGCCGATACCGTGTTCCACGTGCACCACATAGTCTCCAACTTGCAGGTCGCGGAAATCGGAGAGGAAGGCGGAGACCTTCGACCGGCTGCGCAGCGGGCGGGTGAGCACGGCCTCGGACTCGTCGAACAGGTCGCGGGCGCCGAAGATGGCCAGGCCGGCCTCGGGCAGGGCTACGCCGTCGGGAACGTTGGCTTTTACTACTGTTGTAGTTGACATGTCCTGGGCGAAGTAGGCGGTTTCGTCCAGGTAGCTCTCTCCGCCCGGCGTGGGGGTGCGGCTGCCGAGGCGGAAGGGCACGCTGTATTCCGTGAAGACGTCCGCCAGACGCTCGACTTCGCCCATCGTCGGGACGGCGAAGATCACCCGATTGCCCTCGGCCGTGAGCTTCTGAACCTCCTCCACCATGGCCGGCATGGAGCCGTGAAAGCGGGTGGTCGGCTGGGATGAAAACGACAATTGTAGTATATGGCCAGCCTCATCGCCGGTCTCGATCCCGAGATGCTCCAGGCTGCCTCCAGGCCGGCTCGCCAGGAGGCTTTCGAACTCCTCCGGCGGAAAATAGAGGTCCTCGGGCCGGACCAGCCGTCCGATCCCGGCGCGCTCGTGGGCTTGCTGAACGCCCTCCCACCAGTGCTCAATCTCCCGGCTGACGTCTTCCGGTTCGTCCACCAGAACCGCCGCCTTGGGCAGCAGATCAAACACCGTCCCGGCCGTGGTGGCGACGGGCGCATAAAACTCCCATCCCGGAAACACCGACGCCCCGCCTGCAGCCACCGCCTCGGCCACCGCCGCTTCCGCTCCGCTGATGCGCGCGCCAGTAAGCCGGGTGTGGATGGCGCCCAGGATCTCTTCCGTGACCGGGGTTTCCGCCAGCGGCAGAAGTACCACCTCTTCAACGGGATTGGACGAGCGCTGGCTGGCCGGGTCGAACTTGCGCATGGATTCGACCTCATCGCCGAAGAGTTCGATGCGCACCGGGCGGTCCATCTCCGGGGAATAGACATCGAGGATGCCGCCCCGCGACGCGAACTGCCCCGGCATCTCGACCACGTCCACCGCGGCGTAGCCGATAGTGTTCAGGTGCTCGACCAGGCGATCAACATCGATGGTCTCGCCGCGGCGGACCACCCGCGCCAGTTCGGCATAGAAGCTGGCCTCACGCATACGCATCAGCGCGGCACAGACGGGTGTGATGACGATGGAAGCGGCGCCGGTCGCGATCTTCCACAAGGCGGTGGCGCGTTCTTCCTGGATTTCGGGATGCGGCGAGAGGTTTTCGAAGGGGAGCACGTCGAAGCAGGGCAACTTAACCACCGACCCGACGGAAGGTCCGCCGGTCAGATCGCAGAAGGCCGCGACGACCGGCAGCATCTCTTCGGCGGCGCGGTTGTCGCGCACCAGCAGCACGAGTGGCCGCGATGCCAGCCGCGCCAGCATCGCCACATACAGAGATTTGGCCGAGGGGGTAAGTCCGGAGACACGTATACGCCCCGCGCCGGCTTTTAGGTGGGTAGCCGCACGCGCCAGGGCTTGAATCTTCTCCACGTCCGCAAAAAGCTCGCGGACGAACGGCAGGACCATGGAGATTTGATTGTAACAGTGGAAGGCGTCCTATGACGCCGTCCCGAACACGCGGTCGAACAGCGACCAGAAGATGGCGTAGTCGTGGTCCGGGCGATCATGGTGCGCCATGTGCCGCGTACGCGCGCGGTCGAGCCACGCCGGCAGCCATCCCCCCATGTGGAAGCGCCAGTGGATCTCTTCCGTGAGCAGGAAGTACAGGCTGAAGCTTACCAGTACGCCGGGCGCGAAGCCGGCGCGCAGCAGCCAGTCCGCGACGACCACCGGCGCGCCGTTGCCGGCGAACATCATCACCACGAAGATCGCCTTCCCGCCCAGGTTGACGTGCAGCGGTTCCTGAGGCGTGTCGATCGAGGAGTGGTGCAGCAGATGGCCTTCGAAGGCGTAGGTGCCGGGCACGTGCAGGATCCAGCGGTGCAGGGCGTATTCGAAGAAGTTCGCCCAGAGGAAGCCGGCGGCCAAGCCGATGAGCCACATTTCCAACCGCGGCGGACGTAAGTATGCCAGCACTGCGGCCGGCCCGCAGCCGCACAGCACGGCGACGATCGCATTGCGGAAGTTGATGGCGCGTCCCGTTTCGAGCGCAGCAGGATCGATGGCAGCTTCGGCGGACATTCTCATCCCCCTATTGAGATGCGGGGGAGACTGTTGGTGGGCGTATCTTACACCGGGTTTGCGCACCGCGAGCGGTTCACGGCAAGTGACCGCCGTAACCCGGACGGGCTGCTATAGTAACGTGTTCCCATGCAACCCACGGCCACTCGCAAGCTCGACCGCTCCCGCCAGCTCCAGCAGCGCGCGGAAAAGCTTTTTCCCGGAGGCGTGAACTCGCCGGTACGGGCCTTCCGCGCGGTGGGCGGCGATCCGCCGTTTATCGTCAAGGGCCGCGGCTCGCGCATGTGGGACGCCGACGGCAACGAGTACATCGACTACGTCGGCTCCTGGGGACCGCTGATCCTGGGCCACGCCGCGCCCGAGGTGGTGGAGGCCATCGAGCGCGCCAACCGCGATGGCGCGAGCTTCGGGGCCTCGACGCCCCGCGAATCCGACCTCGCCGAAGCCGTGCTCGAAGCCTTCCCGGCGATGGAGAAGCTGCGCTTCGTCAGCTCGGGGACGGAGGCCACCATGTCGGCCATCCGCCTGGCGCGCGCCGTGACCGGGCGCAAGTACGTCATCAAGTTTGAGGGCTGTTACCACGGCCACACCGACGCGCTGCTGGTGAAGGCCGGCTCCGGCGTGGCGACCTTCGGCATCCCAGGCTCGGCGGGCGTGCCGGAGGAGTTTGTGCAGTTCACGCTCGCCCTGCCCTACAACAATATTGAGCGCGTCAAGGACGCGTTCAATCGGCTCAAGGGCGAGATCGCGTGCGTGATCGTCGAGCCGGTGGTGGGCAACATGGGATGCGTGCCGCCGGCGCCGCAGTTTCTCGACGGCCTGCGCTACCTGACCTCGCGCGAGGACGCGCTCTTGATTTTCGACGAGGTGATGACCGGCTTTCGCGTGGCCTTTGGCGGCGCGCAGGAGCTTTACGGCACGCGTCCGGATCTGACCACGCTGGGTAAGATCATCGGCGGCGGCCTGCCGGTGGGCGCTTACGGCGGACCGGCTGAGTTCATGGACCAGGTGGCGCCGCTCGGCCCCATGTACCAAGCCGGGACGCTCTCGGGAAATCCGTTGGCGATGGCCGCGGGCCTGGCCACGCTGCGGCATTTGCGCGACAACCACGAACTCTACGGACGCCTTGATCGCGCCGCCGCCACGCTGGTGGATATGGTCGCCGATGCCGCGCACCAAGCCGGCGTCGCAGTGACGGCCAATCGCGTCGGGTCAATGTTCACCTGGTTCTTCACCGGCGAGCCGGTCACGGACTGGGATTCAGCGGCGAAATCCGACACGGCGCTCTTCGGAAAATTCCATCGCGCCATGCTGGAGGAAGGCATCTGGCTGCCACCATCGCAGTTCGAGGCGGCGTTCCTCTCCGCCGCCCACTCGATGGACGACATCAGCCAGACGGTCGTGGCGGCGCAGAAGGCATTCGCGGCTCTGAGGGGATAAACCCACCACGGAGACATAAGGGATCGGGTCATCGGGTGATCGGGTCATCCGGTGATTGCGTCACGGTTCCCATCATCTTGGTCACCGTCACGAACTCGTAGCCCTGATCCTTGCACCGTCGGATAAGCCGATCGGTTGCGTCTACTGTCCGAGCGCGATCGGCGCCCATGCGGACATGGCCGCCGTCGTGCATCAGGATGACATCCCCGCCGCGGACGCGCTCTGCCACGCGCTGCTCGATGCCGTCGGCCGTGTGGATCTTCCAATCGTTCGAGCTGGTGGTCCACATCACCGGATCGAGCCCCAGCTTGCGACCGACACTCAGCACATGCGGCAGGCGCGCGCCGAAGGGCGGACGCCACAGCGCTGAGTGCTCGCCCACCGTATCCGTCAGGATTTTCCGGCACTGCTCGATCTCGCTGCGCACGCGCGCCGCCGAGCAGAAAATCAGGTTGGGATGGTTGAAGGTGTGATTGCCGATCGCGTGGCCGGTGCGCGCCACCTCGCGGGCGATCTCCGGCTTCTCGGCGACGAACCGGCCGATCAGGAAGAACGTGGCTTTGACCTCATGCCGCGCCAGCACTTCCAGCAGGCACAGCGTGTGGGGATCGTTAGGACCGTCGTCGTAGGTCAGCGCGAGCTGTCGCGAGCCCGGGCCCGCGCCCAGGTACGTCCGTCCATAGAGCTGCGAGCGCGGTGAGTAGCAGGCATATCCCGCGTAGCCGACGGCAGCAGCGCCGATCAGGAATCCGGCCATCGCGCCTATTTCACCACAGAGACACGGAAGCACGGAGCCATTTCGTCATCGGGTCATCGGATCAGCGGGTCAGCGAGCGTCCAGGGATTGTCAGATGGCCCGATGGTCCGATCTCCCGATTTCTCGTGTTATGCTCGCGGTACTCGGTCATGGCCAACTTTTTCGAGCTTCCCCGCTACATCGCCATCGAGGGCCCCATTCGGGTGGGCAAGACGACGCTGGCCAATATCATCGCCGAACGCCTGCACGCGCAGCGCGTGAT
>DATNJE010000175.1:0-2017 GCA_035604095.1 Terriglobales bacterium | reverse complement strand
CGGCTTGCCGTGCTTCTTGGCTTCCGCGGTGATCAGCTCGCCCGCCGCTACCAGACACTCCTTGTTCGCCAGTCCCACGCTCTTGCCCGCGCGCACCGCTTCGTAGGTGGCCTCGAGTCCCGCGACGCCCACGATGGCGCTGACCACGAAGTCAACGTCGGGATGGGTAGCAACCGCCACCGATCCTGCGGAACCTTCCACGACTTCGATGTCCGCGATGCCGGCGGTCTTCAGCCTTCTCCGCAATCTCTCAGCGCCCTCGGCGTTGCTCATGGAAAAGACGCGCGGCCGCCAGCGCTGGGCCTGCTCGAAAGCCGCTTCCAGGTTGCCGCCGGCGGCGAGGGAGACGACGGAGAACCGCTCCGAGTGGGCTTCTACAACGCTCAGGGTGCTGCGCCCGATGGAGCCGGTGGAACCCAGGATGGCAATGCGCTTCATGAAGACGATTACGGGCTGTGGACCGCAGCGAGGATCAGCGCATAGTACCACAGCACCGGAGCGGCGAAGAGCAGGGCGTCGATGCGGTCAAGCATGCCTCCGTGGCCGGGCAGGAGCGAGCCGGAATCCTTCACCCCGGCCCCGCGCTTCAGCATGGACTCGACCAGGTCGCCGAGTTGCGCCGCCACGTTCAGCGCCGCCGACAGCAGGATGTACACCCACAGCGGATGCGGGGATGGATACGGTCCAACGCTCATGATGCTTTCTTGTTGTGCCGCCAGCAGATTCGTGTTCCGCAGGAATCCCACGATCGCATTTCCGTTGGCGAGGATGACAGTTCCCAGCGCGGTGGCGCCGGCGAGCGAAGTTACCGTGCCCTCCCAGCTCTTGTTGGGACTGATCCTGGGAGCAAGTTTGTGCTTGCCCACGGACCGGCCCACGAGGAAGGCCAGAATGTCGCCGGCCCACACGACCACCAGCAGGTAGAACACATAGAACGCTCCCGCCGCGCGGGCGCGCACGTCGATGAGCAGCGTAAAAGGCAGGCTGATGTAAACCAGCGCCAGAGCGGACGCCGCGGCGCCGGGCAGCGAGGAGCGCAGGTCGGCTCGCTTCATCATGGCCACCAGGAACGCCAGCGCGGCCAGCAGCACGGAATCTCTCGCGATCGACGTCACGCCGATCGCGGCCAGCAGGCACGGGTGCTCGCGCGGGCTGATGCCCCGCAGCAGCACCTGCGATGAGAGCCGGCTCATCTGCCATTCAATGAGAAATCCTGCAACCGCGCTGGCGAACAGAATCGTGGTGAACAGGTAGGTCAACGCCCGGCTGGGCTTGATCTCATAGGCTTCCGCCAGGCCCAGGTACTCGCGGGTGGTGATTAGCGCGATCACGCCAACCACCGACGCAAACAGCCACAGCGGCGCCCGGAAGACGATCAGCAGAACGATGGGGATGAGGACGACCGCAGTCGCGACGCGCTTCATGGGATGAGAGATTCTCGCCCATGCGCCCGTCGCCCGTCCATGTGATTCTTCCGCACCCTGGTTCTTATCAGACAACGGGTCTTGGTGAGCAGGGTTCGTATCAGGGCACGGCTTCCAGCCGTGCCGCAAAACTCCTTAAGAAATGTCATCCTGAGCGACCGAGGGACCCGGGCGTTTTCTCCAGCCCGGGAAACGGTCGCGAAGGATCTTGGTTTTTTCATCCCCGCGTATTCCGCAGGGGCTAAAGCCCGCTGTTTTTAGGCTACGGATCGGCACGGCTGGAAGCCGTGCCCTGATACAAAACTCCCGATACAAGACCAACGAATACTTACGGGTGCGCGCCGTTGCCGTCGCCCAGGCCGCCGTAGCGGCGTTCGCGGGTCTGGTATTCGGCGATGGCTTCCAGCAGATGGCGTCCGCGGAACTCCGGCCAGTGGGTGGGCGTAACGTAGATCTCAGCATAGGCTACCTGCCACAGCAGGAAGTTGGAAAGCCGCATTTCGCCAGAGGTGCGGATTACCAGGTCGGGATCGGGCAGATGGCGCGTGTAGAGGTGCTGGTCGATGAGCTCCTCATCGATCTTCAGGTGGCTC
>DATNJE010000174.1:0-4044 GCA_035604095.1 Terriglobales bacterium | reverse complement strand
CTCCCGGCGCGTGATCTTGCCCTTCTTCTCCCAAGCAACCGAAGCAAACGTCGTCTGTTGCATCGTTCTATCAGCTCCACCGCTGCTGCTCACTGCACACAGTATCGGTCATTCCGTGACACCTGTGCAGAGCTTCCCTAGATTGTCCGGCCGAAAGGGCACGTTCGAACTCACCGTGAGACGCCGACTCTTCACATGCTTGCCGCGCGAAGTGTGGCGATCGTGGCGATCGTGACGCCCCAGTCCGGGCTGCCGAACACAGCGGACCCGGCGACCAAGCTATCGGGCCCGGCTGCTGCGATTGTCCCGATGTTGTCGGTTTTGACGCCACCATCGACCTCGAGCGGGATCTGGCGCCCTGTCGCGCGGGCATAGGAGTCGATGCGCTGGCGCGCCTCGCGCAGCTTGGGCAGCGTCGAGGCGATGAAGCTGTGTCCGCCGAAGCCCGGGGCCACCGACATCAGCATCACCAGGTTGAGCTTGTCTATCACGTTGTCGAGCCATTGCAGTGGCGTGGCAGGGTTGAACACCAACCCGGTCTTCCAGCCTTGCTCCCGGATCATCGCCAGCGTGCGATCGACATGCCGGCCCGCCTCCGGATGGAAGCTAATCAGGCCGGCACCCGCCTTGGCGAAAGCCGGCACCAGCGCATCAACCGGCTCGACCATCAGGTGCACGTCCATCATCGCCGCGCCGCTGAACGGGCGCAGCGCCTCGCACACCATTGGGCCGAACGTGAGGTTGGGCACGTAGTGGTTGTCCATTACGTCGAAATGAACCTAGTCCGCGCCGGCCGACACTACCTTGGCCACGCCGTCGCCCAGACGGGCGAAGTTGGCCGACAGAATGCTGGGTGCGATGATCGTAGGTTTGGCGCAGGCGACGGCTCCGTCGAGTATCAGCCGGCCTTCCGCAACGCGGCCTCCTGGCGTACGTAGGCTTGCGCCATCACCGCGAGCGGCAGTACCTTGATCTTCGAGGCCTGCCCCGCGCAGCCAAAGGCTTCAAAGCGTGCCTTGACCACGTCGCGCGCAGCGGCAGTGGCGGCTTTCAGGAACGCGCGCGGATCGAACTCGTCGGGCTTCTGGAACATCATCTTGCGCATCGCGCCGGTCATCGCCAGGCGGATGTCGGTGTCGATGTTGATCTTGCGCACGCCGCTCTTGATGCCACGCTGGATCTCTGCAACCGGAACCCCGTAGGTCTCCTTGATGTCACCACCGAACTCACGAATGGTCTTCAGCCATTCCTGCGGCACGCTGGAACTGCCGTGCATCACCAGATGGGTCTTCGGGATACGCGCATGGATGGCGGCAATCCGGGCGATGTCCAGGATGTCACCAGTGGGCTGGCGGCTGAACTTGTAGGCGCCGTGGCTGGTGCCGATGGCGATCGCCAGCGCATCGACGCCGGTACGCTGCACAAAATCGGCGGCCTGGCCGGGGTCGGTCAGCAACTGCGAGTGGTCCAGCGTACCCTCGGCGCCGACACCGTCTTCCTCACCGGCCGTGCCGGTCTCGAGCGAGCCCAGGCAACCGAGTTCGCCTTCGACGCTGACTCCTACCGCATGCGAATTCTCCACGACGCGGCGCGTGACGGTCACGTTGTAGTCGTAGCTGGACGGCGTCTTCTGGTCTTCCAGCAGCGAGCCGTCCATCATGACGCTTGAGAATCCGCTGCGGATCGCCTGCAGGCACACCGAAGCAGAGGCGCCATGGTCCTGGTGCAGGCAGATCGGCAGCACCGGATACTGCTCGAGCGCGGCCTCGACCAGCTTGCGCAGGAACGGCTCGCCGGCGTACTTGCGCGCGCCGGCGCTGGCCTGCAGGATCACCGGCGCATCGCAGGCTTCGGCGGCCTGCAGGATGGCCTGCATTTGCTCCATGTTGTTGACGTTGAAGGCGGGCACGCCGTAGTCGTGTTCGGCAGCGTGGTCGAGTAATTGGCGCAATGAGATCAGGGACATGGTGGGCCTCTCGTTTCAGGCAATTAGGGTCTGGCGCGCTGCGCCAGGATCTGCAACGCTGGCAAGGTCTTACCCTCGAGTATCTCGAGGAAAGCGCCGCCGCCGGTGGAAATGTAGCCGATATCCTTTTCGATGCCGTACTTCGCAATCGCCGCCAGCGTGTCGCCGCCACCGGCAATGCTGAAAGCGCTGCTGGCGGCGATGGCGCGCGCCAGTGTCTCGGTGCCGTGCGCGAAGGCGTCGAATTCGAACACGCCCACCGGGCCGTTCCAGACGATCGTTCCGGCAGCTTTAAGTTTTGCGGCCAGCTGGGCCGCTGTCTTCGGGCCGATGTCGAGGATCAGGTCGTCGTCGGCCACCTCGGTGGCGGCCTTGACGGTGGCCGGTGCATTGGCGGCGAAGACCTTGGCGGTGACCACGTCAACGGGAATTGGCACCTCAGCGCCACGCGCCCGCATCGCCTCGATCACGCCCTTGGCGTCGTCGATCAGATCGGGCTCGGCCAGGCTCTTGCCGATCGAAAGGCCCACGGCCAGCATGAAGGTGTTGGCGATGCCGCCGCCCACGATCAGGCCATCGACCTTGGCCGACAGGCTGCGCAGGATCGTGAGCTTGGTGCTGACCTTGCTGCCCGCGACGATGGCCACGAGCGGGCGCCTCGGTGCGCTGAGGGCCTTCGTGATCGCATCGATCTCCGCGGCCAGCAGCGGCCCGGCGCATGCCAGCGGAGCGAATTGAGCAATGCCGTAGGTGCTAGCCTCGGCGCGATGCGCGGTGCCGAAGGCGTCGTGCACGAAGATATCGCACAGCGCGGCCATCTTCCGTGCCAGTGCTTCGTCGTTCTTCTTCTCGCCCTTGTTCAGGCGACAGTTTTCGAGCAGCACCACCTGGCCGGGCTTCACATCGACGCCGTTCACCCAATTCGACACCAGCGGCACGTCGCGGCCAAGCAGTTCGGCCAGACGCCGCGCCACGGGCTGAAGCGAATCCTCGGGCTTGAATTCGCCTTCGGTCGGGCGGCCTAGGTGCGAGGTGACCATCACGGCGGCGCCCGCATCGAGCGCCATCCGGATGCACGGCACCGAGGCGCGGATGCGGGTGTCCTCGGTGATGCGGCCGCCACCCGCGGCGGAATGGTCCTGCGGCACGTTCAGATCGGCGCGGATAAATACGCGCTTGCCCGCGGCCAAGCCATTGCTCACCACATCGGCAAACCGGAGCACTTTCATGGTCTGGTTCCTCGCGCTTACTTCAGCGACTCACAACGCGCGCCATCTCGAGCACCTTGTTCGAGTAGCCCCACTGGTTGTCGTACCAGGAGACGACCTTGACGAAGGTCTTGTCCAGCGCGGCCTTCACGTCTTTCAGGCGGACGTCTGCCGGCAACTCGATGCGCCGAGATACGCCATCGCCCATTGCTGCCGTACTATCCATCGCCCATCGCCAGCAGCCCGTGACCCCCGCTGCGACCGGAGCGATCTTCCAGTTCATTATCACGATACCCCCATTTGGTATCGTATCACGACCAAATAAATTATATTTTCATTAGTCCACGCGATGGCATCCGTAGTTTCCGCAGATTTTCCGGCAAACCCTGCTGCAGTCGGAACCGGAACGATATCGACATGAGCGGCAATATTGTCGGTGCGCCAGTGGCTCAAGCGTTCACCACGGGAACCGTCGCCAAGCCACGGGTCGGCTGGTGGATGGAATGGTGGTGCGAAAATCTGGCGGCCAGCTCTGTCTCGCGCGCGGTGCAGTTGCTGTCGATAATCCCGTTCGTGGTGTTGTGACGCACAAGGAGAGCCTGCGCGCCCCCTCGGTCGGGTTATAGGCCGCACGCAAAGGTAGGCAGCTGGACGTTCCCAGGGTCTATTACGGGGACATGGGTAACTTGGCCTCAATGGGTCGTCGAAACACTTGCGTCGAGAATATATGCTGGGGTTTTCCATTGCAGTGTCTCTCGCGGTCGGGTATTCAATTTCCTGGCCACAACATCCAGTTGAGCTTGGCTAACAGCCGAGAGATCCATTCCCTTCGGGTAGTACTGTCGCAGGAGCCCATTCGTGTTCTCGTTG
>DATNJE010000173.1:0-3816 GCA_035604095.1 Terriglobales bacterium | reverse complement strand
GGCTCCTTGGTGGTGAAGAAGGGTTCGAAGATGCGGGCCTGGGTGGCTTTATCCATGCCACAGCCGTTGTCGCTCACGCTCAGCATCACGTAGGGGCCGGGGCGGACCACCGGACGGTGATGCACGTAGGATTCGTCCAGGGTGGCGTTGGCGGTAGCGATGATCAGTTTGCCGCCCTGCGGCATGGCATCGCGGGCATTTACCGCGAGATTCATCAGCACCTGCTGAACCTGCCCCGGGTCAGCCTTCACGCGTCCCAGGTTGGATGCGCGGTCCACCACCAGGTGAATGTCTTCCCCAATCAGCCGGCGAAGCATCTTGTCGATCTCGGTCACGATGGAATTCAAGTCCAGGACTCGGGGCTGGAGAATCTGTTTGCGGCTGAAGGCCAGAAGCTGGCGGGTGAGGGAAGCCGCCCGCTCTCCCGCCTTGGTAATCTCCTGGGTAAAGGTACGGAGAGGATTCGCCGGATCCAGCCGGTCCTGCAGCAGCTCGCTGTAGCCGATGATCACCGCCAGCGCGTTGTTGAAGTCGTGAGCCACCCCGCCGGCCAGGCGTCCCACGGCTTCCAGCTTTTGCGATTGCCGGAGCTGATCCTCCAGCAGCTTGCGCTCCGTAATGTCTTGTACCGTGCCTTCATGTTGCACCACGCGGCCATCGGCGCGGCGCACGGCGCGCATATTGGCCAGAAGCCACTTCTTGCTCCCCTCCTTGCAAGAGAGCTCCAACTCGGCATTGCGCACCACGCCGCCTTGTTCCAGTACTCGCGCGAACTCTTTCCAACGGCTGCTATCGGCAAACAGCGGGGGCGCCGCCTCCGCGACCTCCGCCATGAGCTGCGCGGCGGAATCGTAGCCATACATTTGCGCCAGGGCACGGTTGACGCTCAAGGGGCGGCCCTCGGGGGTGGTTTGGAAAATGCCGACCACCGCATCTTCGAAGATGGCGCGATATTTCTGTTCCGCCTCCTTGAGGGCATCTTCGATCACCTTGCGCCCGGTGATGTCCTGCTGGATGGCGATGAAGTGGGTGATCTCGCCACCGTCCGAGTGCACCGGCGTGATGGTCATCTCTCCCGCATACAGGCTGCCATCTTTGCGCCGATTGTTGACCTCACCGTGCCACACGTTCCCCGAGCTAATGGTCCGCCACAGTTCCTCGTAGAAGGCCCGCGGATGCCGGCCCGACCGCAGCAGGCGCGGGTTCTGTCCCAGGACGTCTTCGGCGAGATAGCCGGTGATACGGCTAAAGGCTGGGTTCACCCAGACGATTTTGCCCTGCAGATCGGTGATCACGATCGAGTTGGCAGCCGCGGCCAGAGCCGCCGCCTGCAGACGCAGCCGTCCCTCCCCACGCTGGCGCTCCTCGATCTCGTTGGCCAACTCCTGATTCGCATTCGCCAGCTCGCGCGTGCGATCGGCTACTCTTTGCTCCAGTTGGGCGTTGAGTTCGTGGTTAGCGTGCTCCGTCCGCACCCGGGCCTTCATGTCCCGCATCATGGTGCGGGTCATGAACCCGGCGATGGCGCCGGCAATCGCCACCGCCAGTGCCATCAGAAACAAGGTCAAAGCGCGGATCCTGGCGTATTGCGCACGGCTCTCCCGGGTGGCGTGGTTAATTTGCTCGGACTGGTATTGCAGGAAGCCGTTCCACGCGGCGTGGTATTCGAACAAGGCCGGCAGGGTTGCATGGAGCATCACGGTGCTGGCGTCTTCGCGGCGTTTGTCCTCGACCAGCAAATGCATTGCCCGCAGGTAGCTCTCGACGTAGGGAGTTCGGTTCGCTTTCATTTGTCCTAGAAGCTGTTCTTCCTCCTCGGACTCACACTGACTCTCCAGCTTCTCCACGATGACGGATATCTTTCTGGTGTTCTCGGCCCGCGCGGCCAGGAGGGTGTCGATCTGCGCTCGGTCCCGGACCAGGAAAACTTCCATGGTGATGCGGCTGTTGCGGTTGGAATAGGTGAGCGCTTCGCGCGTCATTTGCAGTTTGGCCCAGCGCCGGCCCAGCACCTCCTGCAGACCGTCATTGATTTGATCCATGCGGCTCAGGCCCAGGTATCCGATCCCCACGGAAATGGCGATCAGCAGGCCGAATGCGACCCCCAGTCGCAGG
This sequence comes from Terriglobales bacterium, assembly GCA_035604095.1. Lineage (GTDB taxonomy): Bacteria > Acidobacteriota > Terriglobia > Terriglobales > Acidobacteriaceae > JAHFUA01. The sequence goes on along the minus strand of DATNJE010000173.1, from coordinate 1,701 downwards.
CCGACCCTTTGCTTTTTCATAATTTGTCGCGATTCCATTTCGGGAAGCACGCCACCCCCAGAGAGGCCCTGGGCACCCTTGTCGCGGAGCCCTGCCCGTGTTTCAACCTTGTTATCGGCTCGCAGGGTGTTTCAGCTCGCACACCGGAGAAAACGTCAGTAACCTTCCGCAGCCGCGCCAGACCTGGGGGTGGCGCCGTGCGGCAGGGCGCCGGGGGTGAGGGATGGAGCCGGCGGCGCCATGCTCGGCGCGGGCAGGGGCAGACGAGTGTATCGTCTTCCGCTATAAATCTCTCTGATCGCAGGCATCGAAATTTTCTTTCTTTTCTGGGGGTTGAGGGGCTTCCGCCACGCCGCGGGCAGGCTCTGGAAACCGGCTCGGGACGCGCATTTCGCAAGAATCGGGTCCTGTCAACAGTTTTCCAGCAAATTTCTTCTGTGACCCACGTCACCCGGCGAAGGTCGGCGTTGACAAAAAAACTGTGCCGAATAGAATACGCCACTGTTCCTCAGTCAAGCCCCTAGGGAAACGAACCCCACGTGACGAACCAAGCGTTGGAATCAGTTCTGCTGGAAACCGATTTTGCTGGCCTCGAGCGCTACGCCAGCGGCAAGGTCCGCGACCTTTATCGCGTGGACCAGGAGCGTCTGCTGGTGGTGGCCACCGACCGCATTTCCGCCTTCGACTACGTACTGGCGAGCGGCATCCCCGGCAAGGGCCGGGTGCTGACGCAACTGTCGCTGTTCTGGTTCGACTTCCTTGCGGACATCGTCCCCAACCACTTGCTGACCGCCGCGGTGGAGCGCTACCCGGCGGCCCTGCGCCCCTACGCCGAACAGTTGCAGGGACGCTCCATGCTGGTGGCGCGCGCCGACATGATCGCCATCGAGTGCGTGGTGCGGGGATATCTCTCAGGTTCGGGATGGAAGGAATATCAGCAGAGCGGGAAGGTGTGCGGCATCGAACTGCCGCGCGGGTTGCGCGAGTCGGAGCAACTGCCGGAGCCGATCTTCACCCCGGCCATCAAGGCCACCAGCGGCCACGATGAGAACATCAGCTTTGACGAGATGGCGCAGCATGCGGGTGCGAAGCTGAGCGAGCAGCTCCGCGAGCTGAGCCTCAAGATTTACCGGAAGGCGGCGGAGCATGCGGCGGCGCGCGGCATCGTCATCGCCGACACCAAGTTCGAATTTGGGCGCACCCCCAGCGGCCTGGTGCTGGCCGACGAGGTACTGACGCCGGATTCCTCGCGCTTCTGGCCCGCCGACCGCTATCAGCCGGGACGCAGCCAGGAGTCGTTCGATAAGCAGTTCGTCCGCGATTATCTGGAGAATATCCGCTGGAACAAACAGCCGCCGGCGCCCGCGCTTCCCGCCGCGGTGGTGCAGGAGACCAGCGATAAGTACGTGGAAGCGTACCGCCGGCTCACCGGCCGCGAGCTGCCGGCGTAACATGAACGGCCTGGATTGGGCCATCGTGGCCATCCTGGTGTTGTCGGTACTACTGGCAGCGGCACAGGGTTTTTTGCACGAGGTGATTTCGCTGGCAGGGGTGGTCGTAGGATACCTGCTGGCGGCCTGGGAGTACTGGCGGGTCGCGCGCCGGATCGCGCCCTACGTGAAGTCGGACGCGGTGGCGGAGAGCGTGGCCTTCCTGGGGATCTTCGTCGCGGTGGTGATCGCCGCGGGGATCATCGGCAGG
>DATNJE010000172.1:0-6919 GCA_035604095.1 Terriglobales bacterium | reverse complement strand
GCAGCGAGATGCGCACCATGCGGTCCACCGGCGCGAACACCAGGATCTCTCCCGGGCCCTTGGCGATGGGGAGCAGGCGTCCGAGACGGAAGATCACCCCGCGCTCGTACTCGGCCAGGATCTTGATCGAACTCAGCAGGTAGAGTCCGACGATGACGATGATGATGATAACTCCGAAGCCTTCAGGCATGGGAACCTCCAGAGCGACGACAGGATTGTATCAAGGCAGGGAGGAAGGAGTGGGGAGTAGCGAGTAGGGAGTGGGATAATCCGCAGTCGCTCAGCGAGATTGAGATTGTTCCGAGCAACCGTCACTCAAACAGCCGTGCATCCCACGGGTATTGCTCGTGCCATAGCACCCGGAGGCGGCCAGCGTCGGGGTGCTCGGGATTGAGCAGCACATTGAAGGTTTCGGGCACGATCGCCGACGGGACTCGCAGCAGGACAGTGCTATGGGAAGTCAGCCACTCATCTCCTATCGTCCTGGTCAGGATCACGTCGCCCACCCAGTCACCGCCCAAGTCCGCTGGCCCGAGGGTGCGGACCGAAATCGCGTCCGGGGCTTCCGCCTTTAGCAGGCCGTAATGCGAGGGCAGAGAATCGGGCGTGAGCTCAAGATGAACCAGGACTTCCAGCAGCGCCCCGGCCGGAGTCTCTGCCAGGTAGACGACAGGCCGGCCCTGGGTATGCCAGCGCGCGGATGCCAACAACCCGCCGTGCCCCTCGAGAGTGGAATGCCGGCTGATCCGCCACAGCATCATTCAGGCAAACATGCCTTCGTCGATCTGGATGAGCATTTCTTCCACCAGCCGGCCGCCGGGCTCGGTGGGGAGCATCTGCATGGGGGCCCGGCCTTCGAAGCGCTTCTTGGGCGCGCGCAGCCAGCGCAATGCGGAGGCTTCGTCGCCGAAAACCGCTTGGGCGCGCGCCAGGATCCGCACCGCACGAATGGCACGCTCGGACTCCTCCTTGGAAAGAGGCTGGCTCTTGCTCCGGCGATGCTTCAGAGTGCGGGGATTGACGATGATGCTGAACACCTCGTCCTTCGACAAACCCCGTTGGATAAGCCGAGGGATGACCTTCAGCGGCAAACCGGTCTCAATCAGATGGATGAGGTTGCGTTCCGAGCCAGCCTGCGTTCCCAGCCAGTCATCGAAGTATTGGTTCAGTTTCCTGGCAGTCGGCGCGGTCATCTTGGTCGCCATGTGTACATTATGCCACAATGAATGCGGCACATTGTACCAAAGAACATCGCGTGTTTTCAGTAGGTTATAGCTCGACTAAGAAGGGAGTAGGGAGTAGCGAGTAGGGAGTGGCAAGCCACGGATTTACGCGGATGAACACGGATCAAGAACAATATCCGTAAATATCCGTGCAAATCCGTGGCTGCTTTTGGTTTCTTATTTCACCGGCTCGACCGAAAGCCGGAGGCCGTCGATGCGCTTCACCAGAACCCGCGCGCCGGGGGCGACGTTCGCGGAAGAGACGGCGTCCCACAGCTCGCCGTGGACGAACACCTTGCCTTCGGGCTGAAGCGCGCTTTGCGCAACGCCGATTTCGCCGATCAATCCCTGGGAGCCGGTGACTACCTTACTTCGCCGTGCCTTGATTACCAGGCCCACGAGGAAAACGGTGATCAATCCGATGGGCACGCTGACCGCGAGCGCCGTCACTAGGCGCACCCGCATTTCCGGGATGGGAGCGTCCACCAGCAGCAGCGCGCCCAGGATCATCAGCGCAATGCCGCCCACGGTGAGCACGCCGTGGGTGGCGAACTTGGCGTCGAGGATGAACATCACGAACGCGGCCACGATCAGGATCAGAGCGGCGTGGCGCGTGGGCAGGATGTTGAAGGCGAAAATGGCCAGCAGGACAAAGATAAAGCCCACCACCCCCGGCACGATCGCGCCGGGATGGTTGAACTCGACGTAGAGCGCCAGCATCCCGATGGCGAACAGGACGAAGGCGACGTTGGGATCCATGATGAAGTCGAGGATGCGCTGCTTCAGCGACATTTCGAGCGTCTGCACCCGCTGATTGGCCAGGTGCAGCACCGTGGTCGAGCCGTTGAAGCGCGTCACACTGCGTCCGTCGAGTTGCTTGAGCAGGTCGGGAACGTCGGGAGCGATGACGTCGATCAGGTTTTCCTTGAGCGCTTCCTGGTCGGTAAAGCTCTTGGACTGGCGTACCGCCGACTCCGCCAGCTCCACGTTGCGCCCGCGCTTGGAGACAAACGAGCGCATGAAGGCGGCGGCATCGTTCTCCATTTTCGCCTTCATCACGTCGTCCATCTTTTCGCCGCCGAAGACCACCGGGTGCGCGGCCCCGGTGTTGGTGCCCGGAGCCATGGCGGCGATGTCCGCCGATTCCAGGATGAAGAAGCCCGCCGAAGCCGCACGCGCGCTGCTGGGCGCAACATAGACGATTACCGGCACGGGTGAGGCCAGGATCTTCTCGATGATGGAGCGGGTGGAATCCAGCAGGCCGCCGGGCGTGGAAAGTTCGATGATGACGGCCTCGTCGTGGTCGCGCGCCGCCTGCTCGAGGGCGCGTCCGATGAACTCGTCGGAGATGGGCTGGATGGTGTCGCGGACGACGATCTTCAGCACGTCCGCCCGCGCCAGAGCCGGGGCCAGCAGGAGCGCGGCGACCAGCAGAACGACGGTTTTGAATGGCGCTTTCATTTCTTATTGCGGCGCCAGCGTGGGCGATTTGTCGGCGAGGCGGGCTGCGATATCGCGCTTGAGCGCTGCCGCGGCGGAGTTCGCGGGCTCGAGCTCGAGGGCGTGTTCCACGTCCTGGCGCGCGGCCTCAGCATTATTGTCTCTCAAATCGAGCTGCGCGAGAATCAGCCAGGCTTCGGCGGAGGGCTGAAGGATGAGCGCGCTGTGGGCTTCGGCGCGCGCATCGGGAGGATGGTCGGCGGCCAGGATTCTGGCCAGGCCGAGATGCGCCGCCGCATTAGTGGGGTCGAGGATGACGGCCTCGCGAAAGTGTTTTTCAGCTTCGCCCGCGAAGCCCTGGTTCAGCAGCTCGTGCCCGCGCTCCAAGTGAAACTGGGCGTGCTCGCGCGCCGGCTTGTCCGCCAGCTTCATCTCGCTCTGGTTCTCCAACTCGAAGGCGATCTGGCGGAACGACGCCTCATCGTAGTTTCGCTTGATGCGCTCCAACGGCAGCTTCACCTCCGCCGGCCGGATTGCGGCCGCAGCGGTGGCCGTTCCCACCATCACCGGCGGACGGTTCAGCGCCTCGAGCAGCACCTTGGCTTCGCCGTCCGAGGGCTGGAGTGCCAGCAGATCGCGCAACTGGTGGGCGGCGCCGGCCGAGTCCCCGTTACGCGCCAGGGCGATGGCGAGGTTAAGACGATAGTCGGGGTCGCTGGGATCGGCCTCCACCGCACGCTCGAAGTAGTGGACCGCCGACTTCTGCCCCCGCCGTCCCGCCACCACGCCCAGATTGTTGTACACCTCAATGAGCGGCAGGCGCGCGGCTACGAAGTCAAAGGCGTTCTGCGCTTTCTCGTAGTGGCCCAGATAAAATTCGCAGATGCCGAGGTAGAAGCTGGCCTCGCGGGCTAGCAGGTCACTTGGGGGGATGCGTTCCAGCCAGGCGGCGGCGGGGGCGTATTCACGCCCTTCGTAGAGGCTCTTGCCCAACTGGAAGATGGCCTGGCTGTATGTGGGGTTCAGGCGCACGGCGTCGCGGAAACGCGCGATCTTCTCCTGGCGCGAGGTGGCCACCAGGCCGCGCATATAGCTCTCGAAGGCATCCAGGCGGGGCGCGGGCTGGGCGGAGAGGAACTCGCTGCGCGTGGTGGCCCGAGTCGGCGCGAGCAGGTGCATCAAGTCCAGCGCCAGCAGGGTCTCGACCTGGATCAGGGACGGCAGCGAGCCGGAGGCAACCACCGGCGTCGAGAGGTGCAGGCGTTCCATGTCCAGCACCTGGGCGCGCGCGGTGAAGCTCTGCCCATCATAGGCATAGCTGCCAACAATGACGTAGTCCACCTCCATCGCCTGCGCGATCTGGTAGGCGGTGGCGCGCGAGGGGCGCAGGTTGGCGGGCAGCCCCATGCGGTCGAAGGCGTTCAGGCGATCCCGGCGGTCGATCACGAAGAAACCGGTTAGGCGCCCGCCCAGCACCTCGGGGAAGGATTCTCCCACCCAATCCAGGCCCGGCACCTTGGAGTTGTTCTGGAAGGGCAGCACCAGCAGGGTCTTGCCCGGGAAAGCTTCGCGCTGGGCCCGGCAGGGAAGCGCGAGCGCTGCCACCATGAGCGCCGCGATGACGAACGGATGTTTCAACTTAAAGCGATTATAGCGGAGGTGGTAGCGCCGCGATGTCTCCCGACTCTTGACTACTTTCTCTCCCCCCGCATCATGTCCGCCGCCGTCTCGCGTGGCCGGATGAAGCGGGCTTTCGCGCCCTCGATCATCACCTCCGCCGGGCGGCCGCGGGTGTTGTAGTTCGAAGCCAGCGACATGCCGTAGGCGCCCGTGTCCAGCACCGCGAGCAGCTCTCCCTCACTCAGCGTCGGCATCTGCCGGTCGCGGGCCAGGAAGTCGCCGGTCTCGCACACCGGGCCAACGATATCCACCTCGGTGCGGCTTGTGCCGTCGCGGTTCACGACCGGTACGACCTCGTGGTAGGCGGCGTAGAGCGCCGGACGGATGAGGTCGTTCATGGCCGCATCGACGACCACGAAGCGTTTGTGGTCGTTGGTCTTGATGTAGAGCACTCGCGTCAGGAGCGCGCCCGCCGGACCGACCAGCGCGCGTCCGGGTTCGAGCAGCAGGTGGACCTTCAAGCCGCGCAGCGGAGCGAGCACTGCCTGCGCGTAGGCCTGCACGCGTGCCGCGAAATCGTCTTCGCCCTGGTAGGAGATTCCCAGACCGCCGCCGGCATCGACATAGCGGATGCGGTGGCCGTCAGACGTGAGTTGCCGCGCCAGTTCTGCCACACGCAGCATCGCCTGCCGGAAGGGCTCCATGTCGGTGATCTGCGAACCGATATGGACGCTGATCCCGGCGGCCTCCAGATACTTCTCCTCGCGGATGCGAGCGTAGATCTCGCGCGCCTGCTCGATGGCCACGCCGAACTTGTGCTCGCGCAGCCCGGTCGAAATGTAAGGATGGGTTTCGGTTTCGATGTGCGGGTTAACGCGCAGCGCCACCCGGGCCGTCCTCTTGGCGCGCGCAGCCGTGCGAGCCAAAACCGCCAGCTCGCTCTCGCTTTCCACGTTAAACATCATGATGCCGGCGCGCAGGGCGGCGGCGATCTCGGCGGCGGTCTTGCCCACGCCGGAGAAGACCACGTCCTCGCCGGCGCGTCGGTCCACCTTGAGCACCCGCGCCAGCTCGCCGCCGGAGACCACGTCGAAGCCCGCGCCCAGACGGTGCAGCAGCCCGAGCACCGCCAGGTTCGAGTTGGCCTTGACGGAATAGCAGACAGTGTGCCGCGCGCGGCCGAAGGCGCGGTCGAAGGCGCGGAAGCGCTCGCGGATGGTCATCGCCGAATAAATGTAGAGCGGCGTGCCGAACTTTGCCGCCAGCGCGGTGAGCGGCACGCGTTCGCAGTAGAGTTCCTGGTTGCGGTAGAGGAATCCGGGCGCGCGGAGCACGGAATGATTATTCACAAGATTTGTGATTTGCGATGTGTGATTTGAGATTTTCAATCAGTACGCCGCCGCGCGCAGCTCTTCGTCGGGCAGGAGCTGCAGCTCGATCCAGCCTTCGACCGGCAAGGCGTCGATGGGCAGGCGGTCGCGCCAAAGGCTGAAGCGCAGGCGCACGCGGTCGCCTTGCACGGCTTCGAGCGCATAGAGCGGCAGCTTGAATTCGAAAACCTTGAGCAGCCGCACCTGGGCCAGGTCTGTGAGCGCCGCTCCTTGCTCGTCGGAGGTCAGTTTGGAGGTGGTGATGGCGCGGTTCGCGATAGTGACGTCGAGGCGCAGCTCGCGTCCTTTTTGTTTGGCGGCTCGCGGCGGCCGCTCGAAATTAACCACCAGCTCCAAGCTGCCCTCCGGAACCTCGCCGATGAAATCCAGCCGCCCGTAGACGAATTTTTCGTCCACGCCGGCGTAAACGGAGTCCAGCAGAAACTGCTTGCCGTGCATGGCCGAGGAGCGCCGATCGGCGGTGTACATGGCGGCGCCGATCCAGTCGAAGTAGCGCACCACGGCGCCGCCGATGCGGGGATGAATGTACGCCGTCTGGGGCGTGAAATAAGGCCGCGCCTCCGCGGCGGCGATGGGCTGCGCCAGGTAGTCGGGCGGCGAAGCGCCCAGCGCCTGGTAGATGTTGGAGAGGTGCTTGCGATAGAGCTCGTCGAAATCGCGGTCGTTGGCGGAGTGGTGCTCGGGACCGTACCACCAGTTCCAGTCGCTGCCCTCGGCGATCAGCACCTCCTCGAAGGCCAGCCGCCGCGCCGGCTCGCTCGCGCTGGCAGCGGTGCGCGCGTAGAAATCGCGGGCGGAACTCAGATAATCCCAGGCGCGATTGTCCTCGGGCGCGCCGATCCACACGTTGAAGTTGGCGTTGATCCAGGAGCCGGGCACCAGCGAATTGAGGCGCGGGAACGGACCCTGGCGGGCGATGGCCTCGCCCACGGTGACCGCCTCCATGTCGCGGTCGCGCTGGATAGCGTCATAGACGCGGCGCAGGAACTCGCGTCCCGATTGCGGGTAGTACTCCCAGGCGTTTTCGCCGTCTAAGATAATGGGCACCATGATGTCACGCCGCTTGCCGCCAACCGCTTGCGCGCAATCCTTAATGCGATGGATTAGGTGACTGGCGGCGTCCCCGGCGGCCATGCCCGAATACACGAACCCGACCAGGTCGGAGAGCGTGTGGTCGCGGAACAGCATGTACATCCCGGCCTGAGCTTTCTGATAGCGGTAGAGGCTGTAGAGCTTGTCGGCGCC
>DATNJE010000171.1:0-16851 GCA_035604095.1 Terriglobales bacterium | reverse complement strand
TAACTTGAGGTATGGTCATGCGCATGCTGCTGGATATCTTCGCCCAGACCCTGCGCACCCTTTGGGCGCACAAGCTGCGCTCCTTCCTCACCATGTTCGGGATCGCCTGGGGAGTGGGGTCGCTGCTGCTGCTGATCGGCGTGGGCGAGGGCTTCCGCAACGGCAACCGCAAGCAACTGGAGACCTTCGGCAAGAACATCATTTTCTTCTTCGGCGGGCGCGCCCCGGCGGTCGAGGGCAGCTTCACCTCCATGAAGTGGTTCAACCTGACCTACGACGATTACCTCGACATCAAAAAGGAAGCCAAGCTGGCGTTGAACCTTTCGCCGCTGATCGCGCGCAACGACATCCGCGCCGTCAGCGAGTACACCAGCACCAACGGCCAAGTCTCGGGCGTGCCGCCCATCTACAACCAGGTACGGACGATTCCTTTGCAGGCGGGGCGCTGGATCAACGACGACGACAACGCCGAACGCCGCCGGGTCTGCGTATTGGGCCGCGAGATGACCAAAAACATCTTTCCCGGCCGGCCGGCGGTGGGCAACACCATCCTGCTGAACGGGGTGCGCTTCGAGGTGATCGGCGTGCTCGACATGATCGGCCGCGAGGAGCAGAACGCCACCAACATCCGCATCTTTGTCCCCTTCAACACCATGCGCGAGCTCTTCCCGCTGAAGGGCGAGAACTCCAAAGACGGGAATGCTATTTCCTTCATCAACTACCAGCCGCGCACCTTCGACGAGAACGAAGAGGCCAAGGACGAGATGCACAGGATCGTTGCCCGCAACCACGGCGGCTTCGATCCCAAGGGCAACGACATCTGGGAAGAGTGGGACACGGTGAAGAACCAGAAGACCATGGGCAAAATCTTCACCGCCATGGACTGGTTCCTGGGTGGCGTGGGCCTGGTGACCTTGGCGCTGGGCGCGATCGGCATCATCAACATCATGCTGGTGGCGGTGTCGGAGCGTACCCGCGAGATCGGGCTGCGCAAAGCCCTGGGCGCCACCCATCGCAGCATCCTGTTTCAGTTCTTCCTGGAGGGGGCGTTCCTCACCTTGCTGAGCGGCGCGGCTGGGGTCGGTGGGGCGATGCTGGTGATCAAACTGCTTTCGGGGGTGCAACTGCCGCCGGGCTTCGATACTCCCAGGGTCGTGCCGGTATCGGCCATCGGAGCGGTGCTGTCGCTGGCGCTGGCGGGGATCGCCGCCGGCCTCTATCCGGCGCGCAAGGCGGCCCTGCTGGAGCCGGTGGACGCGTTACGCCAGGAGTGAAACATGACCAGTGATCTGCTGAGAGAAGCTTACGGCGCCATGCAGCACAACCGCCGCCGCACCGCGCTCACCATGCTGGGCATGGCCTGGGGCATCGCCACGGTGGTGATCCTGCTGGCCTTCGGCTCGGGATTCGAGCGCGCCATCGACATCATCTTCAGCTCCTGGGGCACCGAAATGATCATGGTCTTCCCCGGGCGCACTTCCTTGCAGGCGGGCGGCTCGAAGGCCGGCAGCGAAGTCAAACTGAAGCTCGCCGACGTGGACTACATCCGCAACGAAGTGCCCATGATCAAGGGCGTCACGCCGCTGTTCGACAAGGGCAACGGCGGCAACAACAACCAGCAGACCGGCGCCACCATCCAGCACGACACCCGCACCTTTACCAATCTGTTCCTCACCGGCGTTTATCCCGTGTATCAGCGCATCCGCCGGTTCGATGTGGAGACCGGGCGGGGATTGACGGAAGAGGATGAGTACACGCGGGCGCGGGTGGCCGTGATCGGCGACGACGCCAAGAAGCGGCTCTTTTCCGGCGAGTCGGCGCTGGGTGAGAACATCCGCATCAACGGCATGACCTTCAAGGTGGTGGGCATTTACCAGCACAAGGTGCAGGGCAGCGATGACAACGACAATGGCATGGTCGTCATCCCGTTCAGCACCATGGGTGACCTCTACGACACGCAGTACATCAGCGGCATCGCCATGGATTACGAGGGCGAGGACCACCGCCAGCTCGCGCGCGTGGTGCGCGCGGTCATAGCCGGGCACCACAACTTCCGTCCTGACGATCGCCGCGCCGTCTTTATCGCCGACATCAAGGAAGACTTCGACGAGTTCAAGGTCGTGACCGCCGCGCTGAAGGTGCTGCTGGCCTTCATCGGCGCGCTGACGCTGGGCATCGGCGGCATCGGCCTGATGAATATCATGCTGGTCTCGGTGCAGCAGCGCACCCGCGAGATTGGGGTGGAGAAAGCCCTGGGCGCGCAGAAGCGCCAGATCCTGTTCCAGTTCCTCGCCGAAGCCCTGGCTATCACCTTCGCCGGCGGACTGGCCGGGATCGTGATCGCCTACCTGATCTCCTTCACCGTGGGCTCAATCACGCTGATGAGCGCCTTCGGCGAGAACAGCGGCGCTGGCGACATCCACCTGGGCATCAACCTGAGCAGCCTGATCGTGGCCACCATCATCCTCAGCCTGGTGGGGATCATCAGCGGCATGCTGCCCGCCATCCGCGCCGCGCGGTTGGATCCAATCGAATCGCTGCGCTACGAGTAGGGCGTCCGAACAATTCATTCGCCGCGGATCAACGCGGATGAACGCAGATCAAAATCGTTCTTCCGAAATCCGCGTTACTCCGCGTGCATCCGCGGCGGAGAAGTTTTCCCTCTGCGTCCTCTGTGGTTAAATCATTCGGTGGAAAATGTCCGCCTCGAACGCGTCCTCGAACAACTGCGCCGCTACGAACATCCGCTCCTGGCCTTTGACGCGCGCGCGAAGGGCGACGGCGTCGAGGTCATCATCAATTTCAAAGACCCCGGCCTGAAGGTCCACACCTACTACTTCGAACTGCACCCGCGCGACCTCGACCACCCGCAGTTCGAATGGACTTTCCAGCGCCAGCTCTACGACTGCCTGCACGATTACTTCATAGAGATGTTCATCCGCACGCCACAGGATATGAAAGAGCGCACATGACCCTGCGCGAGCGCATCGAGCAGGAGATCCGCGAGCGGGGACCTATCCCATTCTCGCGCTACATGGAAATGTGTCTCTATGAGCCCGGCCTCGGTTACTACGCCAAGAGCAAAGAGCAGTTCGGCAAAGCCGGCGACTTCTACACCTCGAGCGACATGCACGCGATCTTCGGCCGGCTGACGGCCCGCCAGTTCGAAGAGATGTGGCGCGTGCTGGGGTCGCCCGAACGGATCGAGATCGTGGAGCTTGGCCCGGGGCGCGGGCTGTTCGCGCGCGACGTGCTCGACTGGTCGCGGCAGAGGTTTCCGGACTTCTTCCGCGCGCTGCACTACACGCTGGTGGAAAGGTCAGCCGCGTTGCGGGAGAAGTTGGCAACAACGCTGGAAGAGCACATCGTGGCGGGAAAGGCTGTGGTCGTTGGAGACATAACAAGCTGCGTCTCTACGGAGAATGTGATCGTCTTCGCCAACGAGTTCTTCGACGCGCTGCCAGTCGAGGTGTTGAGCCGTCAGGGCGCGATGCGAGTCGGCTGGGAAGGCGGGCGGTTCGTCGAAAGCTTCGCGTCCGCATCGGCCGCCGAGTGGGAATACCTCGACCGTTACTCCATCCATCCCGAGGAAGGCGAGCGCGTGGAAGCGGGGCTCGAGACCGAGCGATGGATGCCGCGCATCGCCGCCGCCGTGCCGCGCGGTTTCGTAGTGATCATCGACTACGGCTACACGCGCGAAGAACTACTCGCCGGACGCCACCGCGGCACGATCATGTGCTACCGCCAGCATTCCGCCAGCGACAATCCCTACGAGGCTCCCGGCGAGCAGGACATCACCGCGCACGTCAACTTCACCGCGCTGCGTGCCGCTGCTGAGCAGGCTGGCCTTGAATGCCTGGGCCTGATGACGCAGTCGCAATTCCTGATGGGCATCGGCGAGGAGACGCAGTTCTCCGACGCATTCGAGGACGCCCGCCTTCCCCAGGAGCGCGCCAAGCGCGCGCTACAACTCAAGCACCTGGTCACCCCGGCGGGAATGGGCGAGACGTTTCAAGTGCTGGTGATGTCGAAAGGTGTGGAAAGGGAAAAGACCGCCGGGCTGGGCGGCCTAAGGTTCGCTGGCAGGGGCGTAGCCGGGCGATAGCCCTACTCGTAGCGCAAGGCCTCAATCGGATCCAGGCGGGCGGCGCGGAGGGCGGGCACCATCCCGCTGACCAGTCCTACTGCGGTGAGGATAAGCGTAGCCGCGATCAGCGTGCCGGGATGAATGATCAGGCGGATGTCGCCGGCTTCCGCGTTCTTAGCAAAGGCGCTGTAAAGGGTGAGCCTGCCGACAGAGAGAGAAACTGCATAAGCCAGTATGACTCCCAATACCCCGCCCATGAAGGTAATGGTCAGCGCCTCGGCCAGGAACTGGAGGAGGATGTGCCGTTTGCGCGCGCCCAGCGCCTTCTCCACGCCGATCTCGCGGGTACGCTGCGTCACTGAGACCAGCATGATGTTCATCAGGCCGACCCCGCCGATGCCCAGGGTCAGCGTGCCAATGAAGCCCAGCAAGATTTTGAGACCGAGCGAGATGATCTGGAACTGGTAAACCTGGCTCATCAGGTTAAACACGCGCACGGCGCGGCGGTCGGCCTTGTCGAACTTGTGCTGCGTGGCCAGCACCGCGCGCGATGATTGCTCCAGCCGCTCGAAGTCGTTGACTTCGTAGTTGAACCAGATGGAGTTCAGGTAGTGCGTGTCCGTGAGCTGATTCATGACGGAGAAGGGAACATAGATCAGCCGGTTAAGGTTGTCGTCGCTCTCCTGCATTTTGGCGCTCAGCACGCCCGTGACCTCGAAGCTCAGGCCATTGATGCGGATGTGTTCGCCCAAAGCATCCCGTCCGGAAAATAGTTTCTCCTTGGCCTCGGAGCCGAGCACCGCGACGCGGGCCCGCGACATCTCGTCTTCCGGACTGTAAAAGCGGCCCTGCGCCAGCTTGAGCGCGCGGATGGGAACCACGTTGGCATAGTTGCCGGTCACGCTGAAGTTGAAGGTACGGGTTTCGTACTGAATGCTGGCCGGCCTGGTCACCTCAGGCGTGATATTGGTGATCTGGGGAAGATTGGTGGTGAGCAGGTCCACATCTTCCAGAGTAAAGCGGACAGGCGCGCCCGCCTTCTGGCCACCGGCCTGCATGGAGGTGCGATCCGGGACGAGAACCATCAGCTTGGTGCCGAAGTTGGCGAAGATGTTGCTGATGGCCTGCCCGAAGCCATCCCCGTAGGCCAACAGCATGACTACCGTGGCAATGCCCCAGGCCATACCCAGCATGGTGAGGGTAGTGCGGCGGCGGTTGTGCCGCATGGCACCATAAGCTTCCTGGAGCAGATCACGAAGCATGGTTTATTCCTGCCGCAGCGCTTCCACCGGCTGCAACATGGCGGCTTTGCGCGCGGGATAGAGTCCGGCCACTACGCCGGCCAGGGTTAAGCTGCCGATGGCGATAATGGCGGACATCGGCACCAGCTTCGGGGGATCGAAGCCCTGCGGCCCCTCTTGCGTGCCCAGCAGGGCCATCAGGCCGCCGGCCAGGGCCATGCCGATTAAGCCGCTGACCAGTGTCAGCAGAGTTCCCTCCAGAGCGAACTGGAAGAGGATGCTGCGGTTGGTTGCGCCGAGCGCTTTGCGCAAACCGATCTCGCGAGTGCGCTCGCTGACCGCTACCAGCATGATGTTGATCACGCCGATGGCGCCCAGCACCAGCGTCACCATTCCCACGCCGCCCAGGAACATGTCCATGGCGTCGAAGATGGTGCCGATCATCTTCGACTCCTGGATGGTGTCCCACATGTCGAAGGCGTTGTCATCGTGGTAATTGAAATCGTGATTGCGGGCGACGATCTTGCGCACTTCATCCGCCGCGATCAGGTGCTCGGCCGCCACGCGCGGCTGATAGTTGATGAAAGAGATGGCGTATTGATGATTCTCGTCCTTGAGCGGGAAGCTGGTGGCCATCACCTGGAAGGGGATGTAGGCGCGCATATTGGTGGAGTTGTTGTCACCGCGGCCGACGCGTTCCACGCTTCCGATGACCTCGAAGCGCATGCCGTTGAGCAGGACCACGGCGCCAACGGCAGGACGCCCTGGGAACAGGTTGCGGGTCATCTCATCGCCCAGCACGATGACGTTGCGCCGCTGGGCCTCGTCCAAGGGGTTAAGCCAGCGCCCCTGCTTGATGGGGAGATAACGTATCTCGTTGAACTGTGGCTCCACGCCGGTGATCTGGCCGTTGGCGCTGGCGAACTCGCTGACCGCGCGGATGTCCGGGCGAGCCAGGACCGGGGAAGCATTGCGCACGTGGGGAGCCGCGCGGACGTCAAGGTAGTCCTGATAGGTGAGCAGGTAGTTGCGCGCCGAGCTCATATTGCCAGCCACCGCAGGGGCGCGCCCGGGAAAGATAAACATGATGTCTTTGCCGAACTGGGACAACTCCCGCTTGTTGCCCGAGCGAAAGCCCTCGCCTAGACCTACCAGCAGCAGTAACGATCCCACACCCCAGGCGATACCGAACATGGTAAGAAACGAGCGCAGCTTGTGCGCCCACAGGGTGCGGAGGATTTGGCCGAAGATGTCGAGGACCATCCGCATAATCATGGATACGGAGCAAGCGGGAGCTAAGTTCCAAGGGGATCTGCCCTACTGCCCGCTGCTGTCCTTGGCCACCTCGCGCTTGTAGGGCGTTTGCAGGTATTTGCGGGCCTCTTCCAGGGCGCCTTGGGTGTCGTCGTGCGTCTGCAGCGCCTGGCGGTACATGTTGACGGCGCGGTCGCGCTGGTCGGTGATGTCGAAAATCTTGCCCAACTGCAGGTAGCTCCACACCTCGGTCCACTTGGGTTCGCCGTCGCCGTTCATGGCGCGCCGGTAGTAATCGGCGGCCGCCTGGTAATTGTGCTGCAGAAAGAAGACTTCGGCGATGCGATACGCTGCCAGCGAGCTGTTGTGGTTCTCGTCGAGGGCCTTGTTGAACTCCTTTAGCGCGTCGGAGTAATCGCCCTGCTGCACCAGTTGCTGCCCGCGCAGGATGGAAGCCCGCGTTTTCAGGTCCGCCGAGTTCTTGAGCACATGGTTATCGGGATCGAGCACGATCCGCCGCGGACGCCCGAAGGTCTCGATCACGTACGGCGAATCGGTCCCCACCACCTCGATGCGTTTGAACTCGGTCTTACCGTCGGTATCAACCTTCACGTCGATCGGCATGCGGAACAGGTCGAGGTCCTGCTGAATCTCCCCAGCGACCCGGAATCCCTTGTTGTTGCCCAGCCGGTACACCGTGTATTTGTTCTTGAAGTCGGGGGCGCCGGTCGAATCCAGCCACTGGGTGAAGAAGCCGGTCAGGCGCTGGCCAGACTGCGCCTCGGCGACCTGGCGGAAATCATCGGAGTTGGCCGGCTTCCACGCGAACTGGGTGGCAAAGGCGCGCATGGTCTGGTCGAAGGCGGTGTCGCCGATCACCCAGCGCAGCATGTGCAGGATCATCCCTCCCTTGTTGGTGGCCAAGGATTGGAATTCGGGGGAGAAGATGTCGAGCTTGCCGCTGCTGCCCAGGGGCACGGTATCGTAGGCGAGCGCGCCCACCGACATGTCTCTTGTGACTTCCTCAAAGCCGGCCTCGCCGGCCGCCTGCTCCACGTAGCGCGCTTCGGAGTAGCGGGCGAAGCCATCGCTCAGCCAGAAGCTCTCGCGGTTGGCGGGGCTGACCAGCGCTCCCCACCACTGGTGCGCGATAGTGTTGGCCAGCAGCCGGTAATTGACTTTTTCATTGATGGCGCGCGACGCCACCGCCGCCATTTCCGGCGCCCATGCCGAGGGCACGGTGTCATCGGGCAGTTCGACCACCTTCAGCGTAGTGGAAGGCCCCCGTCCGTACAGCGAGGTGAAATACTCAAACTCCTTGGCGGCGGTCTCGCCGTAACTCTGTGCCAGCGACCGCTTGTTCGCCAGCACGTAGGTTTGGACGTTGATCCCGCCGCGGTTGGTGTCGGTCACATAGAACTGCCCGGCGAGGATGGTTCCGGGGAAGCTGGGCTTGTCCCAAGTGAAGGTGTAGGTAATTTTGCCGGCCGCCTGCGGGCTCTTGGGTGGCCGCGCCTTCTCCACCTTTACATGCTTGCCGTTGCGAATAACGGTTTGCTCTTCGGGCGGCTCGTCAACCTGGGCCGTGGCCAGGCTGGTTGTCTGTTTTCCGCTGCCCACCAGCATCAGCGACGAGGGCACGGTTATGTGCATGGCCGCGGTGAAGCGGTTGGTTTCGTACCCGACCATCGGGAACCAGCGTCCGGCATAGAGCAGATACGATTCCGGCTCGCCGACGTAGGCCAGCTTCAGCCCCTCGACGGGGCTGTCGTCGGCCGACTGCAGCACGCCTTCGTAGGAGAAAATCAGCGTCGCACTGGCGCCCTTGGAGACGCCGGAGGAAAGGGGCACGCGCACCGTGGAATCCTGGGTGACGCGCTCGGCGGTGAGCGGATGCCCGTCGGCGTCCTCAACCTTGGTGACATGCAGCGCGTTGTGCAGCTCGAAGGTGGCGACGCTGATGTCGTCCAGCGCCGTGAACCTCACCTGGGCGCGCGCCGTCAGCTTGTGCGCCTTGGGCAGGAGTTCGGCGGTGATTTCGTAGTCGTCCACGCGGATGCGTTGCTTTTCCGCGGCGAACGAAACGGTGGCGAACAAGAGCAGCGCGCCGGCAAGGACGGCGGCGCGTCGCAGGAGCGGTCGAGCCAAACCCATAAAAATACGTACTCCCCTAGAACCGGCTGAAAAATAAGATGATAATTCGAGCCGGAAAGATGCGCCCGCACCAAGAGCAGTGCAATATCCGCAGTTCGCTACGCTAACGTCCGCAGCACCGCGTCGGCAGCCCGTTCGGCGGCGGAGCGGGAATCATCGCTGGATCTCAGCCGCGCCCGGACCTGGGCCAAATCTCTCTCCATTTTCTCACGGACGGGGCCGTCGGGCAGGATTTCCCGCAGCTTCGCTGCCACGTTCTCGGCGGTGAAGTCCGCCTGGATCAGTTCGGGAACCACCGCCTCGCCGGCGATAAGGTTGACCATGGCGAAGTTCTTCACGTGCACCAGCGGGCGGCCGAGTCGCCAAGTCAGGGGCGAGACGCGATACACCACCACCATGGGCGTGCCCATCATCGCGGCTTCGACGGTGGCGGTGCCGCTGGCGACCACCGCGGCGCGGGCGTGGGCCAGGGCCCGCGTGTCCGTTGTGGTGAACAAAATGAAGTTGTAGCTGGGATTGAGCTTCTGCACCTGCAAGTCCAGCCACGAGGGGTCGATCCCGGGGGCGATCGGCAATACAAACTGATAATCACAGCCGAGCAGCTCGGCCGTACGCAGCATTGCCGGCAGATTCATCCGAATCTCCTTGTGGCGGCTGCCGGGCAGAAGCGCAATGATCGGCTTGTCGGGTTCGTACCCCCGCCCCTCAACGAACTCCTCGGCGGATTCGGACGGCCTTGCAACGTCCGCCAGCGGATGCCCTACGTACTCGGCATCCACGCCGCGCTCGCGGTACCACTGCTCCTCAAAGGGAAAGATCACCAACACCTTCTTGAAATAGCGCCGCACCAGGCGCACCCGGCCTGAGCGCCACGCCCAGAGCTGCGGGGCGACATAGTAGATAACGGGAATGCCACGGCGGTGCAGTTGGCGCGCAACCTTGAAGTGAAACGCGGGCGAGTCGATCAGGACGGCGGCTTGCGGCTTGCGCTCGTCCATCGCGCGAACCAGCTTGCGGAACTCGCCGTAGATCTTGGGCAGGCGCGGCAGGATCTCGGTGATCCCGACCACCGCAAGCTCCTTTGATTGCACAACCAGGTCGCAACCGGCAGCCTGCATGCGCTCGCCGCCCACTCCGAAGCACTCAAGGTCTGGCAGGCGTCGGCGCAGCGCCTCGATAAGCTGCGCGCCGTACATTTCACCCGAGGCTTCCCCGGCGGAGATCAGAAGTCGCATGACATTCTGATCTTTCTGATAATTGTCATCCTGAGCGAGCCGGGGCCCCAGGCGTTTTCTCCAGCCTGGGGTGGCGAGTCGAAGGACCTTGGGCTTAGTGGTCTGGGCATTGACGCGCGCAACGCTAGATCGCGGCCTCAGGGGCTAAAGCCCACCATCACAGTCGTACCATTGGCACGGCTGAAGCCATGCCCTCCCGAAAGAAGCCTAGTCGTCGGCGCTGACCGCCACTTCCTGGTCCTTGTACTGGAGCTGGTACAGCTTCCAGTATATCCCGCGCTGCCCGAGCAACTGCTGGTGGGTGCCCATCTCGCGCAGGCGGCCTTTGTGCATAACCAGAATCTTGTCGGCGCGCTGGATGGTGGAGAGGCGGTGGGCCACGATCAGCGACGACCGCCCTTCCACCATGCGCGTGAGGGCATCGCGCACCTTGAACTCGGTTTCGGTGTCCACACTGGAGGTGGCCTCGTCGAGCACCAGGATCTTCGGATCGTGGGCCAGGGCGCGGGCGAACGAGATCAACTGCTTCTGTCCCGTGGAAAGCGTGCTGCCGCGCTCCCGCACCGGCTCCTGGAAGCCCTGGGGCAGCGACGCGATGAAGTCGGCGAGGTTCACGTCGCGGGCGGCCTGCTCCACGGCCTGGTCTTCGATCCACCCCGTGCCCAGGCGGATGTTGTCGCCCACCGTGCCGCTGAACAGGAAAGGGTCCTGCAGGACCACACCGAAACGCCGGCGCAGGTCGGCAAGCGACATTTCGCGGATGTCCACGCCATCGATGCGGATGGCGCCCTGCTGCACGTCGTAGAAACGCAGCAGCAGCGAGATCATGGTGCTCTTGCCGGCGCCGGTGTGCCCGACAATGGCCACCGTTTCACCCGGGTCGATGGTGAAGGAAACGTCTTTCAGCACCCAATCCGGCGTGGCAGCTTGGTTCCCGTCGGCAGGTTGGCCGTCATTCCCCGCAGGCGCATTGCGGTAAGCGAACCACACGTGGTCGAACTCGATCCGCCCCGGGCCTTCGCTCTTTTTAGGCGAGACCGGCTCGGCGATCTCCGCCGGCGTATCCAGCAGCTTGAAGACGCGTTCGCTCGAGGCCATGGCCGATTGCAGGATGTTGTACTTCTCGCTCAGGTCCTGGATGGGGCGGAAGAAGCGTTGGGAATACTGGATAAACGCGACCAGGATTCCCACCGTGACGGCATTCCTTGCAACCGAGTGAATCAGCGCCGCGCGCAAGACCGCGCTCCCGCCAAACCAGATCACGCAGGCGATGGCGATCGAAGACAGGAGCTCCACCACCGGGTAGTAGATGGCGTAGGCGATGATTGCGTCCTTGTATGCCTCCATGTGGCTGGCGTTGATCCGGCTGAAGCGGTCGAAGGCTTTCTTCTCACGGTTGAACAGTTGCAGCACCACGATGCCGCTGACGTGCTCCTGCAGGTAGGCATTGATACGCGCGATGGCCACGCGGATCCGCCGGTAGGAATCGCGCACGTACTTGCGGAAGATGGAGGTCGCCACGAATATCAGCGGCAGCACCGCGAAGGTGATCAGCGCCAGCCACCACTTGATCCGCAACATGATGGCCACGATCCCGACCAGCACGAAGACGTCTTCGAAGATCGAGACCACGCCGGCGGTGAACATCTCATTGAGCGCGTCCACGTCGGTAGTGACGCGCGTGACCAGCCGCCCGACCGGATTCTTGTCATAGAAGCCCACGTGCATGCGCTGCAGGTGGCGGAAGATCTGGCTGCGCAGGTCGAACATCACCTTCTGCCCCGTCCACTGCATCAGGTAGGTCTGCGCGTATTCCAGGACGAAGCTGAAGAGCAGCAGGAAGAGATAGAAACCGGCGATCTGCCCGATGCCGGTCCAGGGCAGCGGGCTCAGCCAGCGGTCCAGAACCGAGCGCGTGCCGGCGCTGGGCGCCAGGTATTTGTCGACCGCAACCTTGGTGAGGTACGGCCCCACGATGTCTGCACCCGACTTCAGCATGATGGCCGCCAGCGCCAGCGCCACCTGCCATTGGTAAGGACGCAGGTAGGTCAGCAGCCGGTGCATCAACCGGCTGTCGTACGCCTTTCCCAGGACTTCTTCTTCGTGGGTAGCAGAGGCCATCGGGTAAGCTACAGACTATCGTATAGACGCGCGCGAGGGCTATGCGGATGGAAAACCTGACGATGCTTTTGGCTCTTGGCTTTAGCTCTTGGCCAAGAGCCAACAGCCAAAAGCTAATAGCCCAGGCTTTTACTCGAGCTTTCGCAGCAGCAGCGCCGAGTTCTTCGACCCGAAGGCGATGCAGTTGCACAGCGCGTGCTCGATGCCAAGCTTGCGCCCGGCATCGGGCACATAGTCGAGGTCGCACTCCGGATCGGGATGCTCGAGATTAATGGTAGGCGGGACTTGGCCGTGGCGCATGGCGATGAGCGTTGCAGCAACGCCGGCGGCGCCACAGGCGCCTTGGGGATGTCCGATTTGTGACTTCAGGGCCGACGTCGCCGTGCGGCTGGCGCGGCCGTCAAACACCAGCTTCAGCGCGCGGGTTTCGATGCGGTCGTTCAAGACGGTGGCCGTTCCGTGCAGGTTGACGTACTGCACGTCCTCGGGCGCGAGGCCCGCCTCCGCGATAGCCAGTCCCATGGCGCGCGCCGGCTCCTCGCCGCATTCCTCCAGGCGCACCCGGTGGAAGGCCTCGCAGGTGGAGCCGTGCCCGGCGAGTTCGGCATAAACGTGGGCGCCGCGAGCGCGGGCATGATCGTAGTCCTCGAGCATGAACATCCACGCGCCTTCGCCCACCACGAAGCCGTCACGGTCGGCGGAGAAAGGGCGCGAAGCCCGCTCCGGCTCATGGTTCCAGCGCGCCGTCATGATGCGCATCAAGCTGAAGCCTTTCATGATGCCGAAGGCGATGGGCGCGTCGGCGCCGCCCGCCAGGATCATCGGCAGCACCCCGGCCTGGATGTTGCGCATGGCGTATCCCATGGCGTCGGTGGACGAGGTGCAGCCGGTGGTCACCACGTGGCTGAGACCGCGGAAGCCAAAGCGCATGCTGATTTCGCTGGAGAGCGTGCCCATGGTCCCGCTGGGGATCGAGAAGACGCTGACTTCCTTGGGATGCCCGGTGTACCAATGCCGGAATTGTTCTTCGCTGAAGTCCTGGGCGCCGCCGCCGGTGCCGAGCATCACCCCGATCCGGCGTTTTTCTTCCTGCGACATGGCGGCAGGATCGAGCCCGGCATCCTGGATCGCTTCGTGCGATGCGGCGATGGCCAGCGGCACCACGCGCGAGACGTGCTTGCGCTCGTGCCGCTCCACCCAGGCCAGCTCGTCGAAGTCTTCCACCTGGCCGGCGATTTGCACGGGAAGCGAGCTGGCGTCAAAGCGCGTGATGCGCGAGACCCCGCTCTTGCCCGCGAGGATGGCGGCGCAGAAGGCTTCTTTGCCGATGCCGTTGGGGCTCACCACGCCCATTCCGGTAATGACTACACGTCGCATAGGCCTGCCCATACTGAGTAGACTGTAAACACAGGGATACAGGAAAAGGACGCTCATTGTAACTGAAAAACGCAGAGGAATGCCCGTCGGCATCTACATCTCGGTCCCGTTCTGCCGGTCGAAGTGCAGCTACTGCAACTTCGCCTCGGGAGTATTTGCCCGCGAGATGGTGGCCGGCTACGTAGAGCGGCTGTGCGCCGACATACGGCGTGCGCAGCATATTACCTTGTCGATGGGCGGGATACTCGAGCGCAAGGCCGATTCGGTTTATCTCGGAGGCGGCACTCCCACCACGTTGGCGCCCGAGCAGATCGAGCGCATCTTCGCCGCGCTCCGCCAGGAATTCGAGATCGATCCGGTCGCGGAGATCACCGTGGAGTGCGCTCCGCGGGCGCTCGCGCCCGAGATGCTGCAGGCGCTGGTGCGCGCGGGCGTTAACCGCGTCAGCCTGGGCGTACAGTCGTTCATCGATGCCGAAGCCGCGGCGGTCGGCCGCCTGCACACGCGGGCCGCCGTGCTCGACGATATCGCCCGGCTGCGCCCCGCCGGGATCACGAACATCAACATTGACCTGATCGCCGGCTTGCCGCACCAGACTGCGGCGAGCTGGCGCGTCTCGCTCGAAGAAACCATCGCTGCCGGAGCGCCGCACGCGAGCATCTACATGCTGGAGGTGGATGAAGACTCGCGCCTGGGGCGGGAGCTGATCGCCGGCGGCACGCGCTACCACGCCCACTTCGTCCCCGATGAAGACGCGACCGCCGATTTCTACCTCGAGGCCGGCGCCCGGCTCGGCGCGGCTGGCATTTCGCAATATGAGGTATCCAACTTCGCGCGGCTTGGACTGGAATCGCGGCACAACCTCAAGTACTGGGCCCGCCGGCCGTACATCGGCTTCGGTCTGGACGCGCACTCCATGATCGAGGGCCCGGACGGCGCCGTCCGCTTCTCCACGCCGGATTCGCTGGAGGAATTCATGGCTGGCGCGCCGCTGAGTTGGACTCCAGTGCCCACGCGTGACGCCCTCGAAGAAGCGTTTTTTCTCGGGTTGCGCCTCACGCGGGGCGTGGACCTGAAGGCAGTCAGTGCGCACTTCGGTGTGGATTCACTCCGCGCATTCGGGGACACCATCGGCGAATTGGAGTCATCAGGGATGCTTGAGCGCGAAGGCGACACCGTGCGCCTCACCTCCACCGGCCGCCTGCTCTCGAACGAAGTGTTCCAGCGCTTCATCGGTAGTTGATGTAGCGCCGGCCTCTGGCCGGCTGTCACGAGGGCGTCTCGCCCTCGCGCATGTGGGCGAGACGCCCACACGGACAGCCGCCGGGACGGCGGCGCTACTGCCGGCCTAGAGCTTTCCGGCAAAATTCATTAGACTCTCTGTTTCGCCCTGGATGTGGCGCACTGACATGAAAGCTACCTCTGCCCCGCAGGGACTCGTGGAAATCCCGGACAAGACGGCCTCGGTGGTGGACCTGCGCAGCGACACGGTTACGCGGCCCACGCTGGAGATGCGCCGTGCCATGGCCGAAGCCGAGGTCGGCGACGACGTCTACGGCGAAGACCCCACCATCAACCGCCTGGAGCAGCGGGCCGCGGCCATCTTCGGACGCGAAGCGGCGATCTTCGTCCCCAGCGGCACCATGGGCAACCAGATCGCCGTCAAGCTGCACACCCACCACGGCCAGGAGATCATCTGCGATGAGCGCGCCCACATTTTCAACTACGAGATGGCCATGATGTCCGCGTTCTCCGGCTGTGTGGCGCGGCCGATCTATGGCGAAGACGGCGTGCTGACCTGGGCCGAGGTGAAGAAGCGCATCGCTCCCAAGATCTATTACCGTGCACCGACCGGGCTGGTCGCGCTGGAGAACACGCACAACATGGCCGGCGGCACGGTGTATCCGCCGGAAGTCGCCGACGAGATTTGCGATGGCGCGCACAACGCCGGACTGCCCGTTCACCTGGATGGCGCGCGCATCTTCAACGCCGCCGTGGCGCTGGGCAAGCCGGTGGCGGAGATCACGCGCAAGTTCGACTCGGTGATGTTCTGCTTGTCGAAGGGCTTGGGTGCGCCGGTGGGATCGCTGCTGGTCGGGAGCCGCGAGTTCATCGACCGGGCCCGCGCCTGCCGCAAGATGCTGGGCGGAGGCATGCGCCAGGCCGGAATTCTGGCTGCCGCCGGGCTGATCGCGCTGGAGAAGATGCCGGCGCGCCTGGCCGAGGATCACGCTAACGCGCGTTTCCTGGCCGAGGGGCTCGCTCGGGTGCCGGGCATCAAGCTCGACCCCAGCCGCGTGCCCACCAACATTGTTGTGTTCGATCTAAGCGGCACCGGCATGGCTTCGGCGGAACTGTCGCGCCGCCTGGCCGAGCGCAATGTCCTGATGAACGGCATCAATCCTGAGCACATGCGCCTGGTCACCCACATGGACGTGGACCGCGCCGCCTGCACGCGGGCGCTCGAAGCTATCCAGGAGATTTGCGGTTCCAGATAAACACCCGTTCTAATCGGAGGAATTCACACTCAGAATGTCCATTCACCTCGAATACTCAACCACGGCCAAGTGCCGTCCTGAGCACATCTGGAAGAAATTCGAAGTGCTCGATCAGTGGGCGTGGTGGAACAAAGTGATCTCGCGCTCCCGCTGGATCGAGGGCCAGCCCTGGCAGACGGGCAGCCGCTTCGAGATGGAACTGGCCCGCCCCAAGCCCATGAAGTTCAAGCCGGTGATCATCGAGTCGGTGCCGCCCAACAAGGTGGCCTGGGTGGGCAAGGGCAAAGGCGTCACCGGGGAGCACTGGTTCAGCTTCGAGCTCCAGCCCGACGGCACCACGCTAATGAAGACCTGGGAAGAGTTCTCCGGCCTGACCACGCTGTTCTTCGGCAACGGCGCCCGGCAAGGAATCGTCCGGATGTACCAGGAGTGGTTCGATGCCCTGAAGTTCGAGGCCGAGCGCATCGCCCGCGAGGAGCAGGCGCGCGGGTAGGGTTACTGCGCGATAATTCCCCCGCCCGGCTCGCCGCAATCTGCTAAACTCCGCGCCAGTGTGGGGCTGAGCCTCTCCCAAGGAGGACTCTCGTGGGACTCTATTCGCATTACGATGGGGCACACACGCACCCGGTGAACCGGGCGCTGCACATGATCGCCATCCCGGTGGGCTTCTCCTCGCTGGTGTGGTTCTGGTTCCACCACTGGATCATCGGGGTCATCGTCATCCCGACGGCGTTCGCGCTGGCCTGGCTGGGTCACCTGATCGAGGGCAACAAGCCGGCGTTCCTCACCAATCCCGCGCACGTGTTCGTGGCCCCGGTGTGGCTGGTACGCCGCATCTTCGGGCGTGGCGAGAAGCAGAGCGCCAACAAAGCCGCGTAGACCCC
>DATNJE010000170.1:0-13612 GCA_035604095.1 Terriglobales bacterium | reverse complement strand
AAACTCCGCAGCCGGTGATCGATGACGTGGTGGAGAAAGTGCTCGAAGGCGTCTCCGAGCCCGAGAAGAAAAAAGCTTCCACTTCCCACAGGATCACGTCTAAGCACAGAAGATGAAATCCATCACGGTTGTGCTTCTTCTTGCGGCGCTGGGCACGGTCGCGCCCCCGCAGAAACCATCAGGCAAATCCGCCGGCAGCGACGACGCCGACTGGCGCACGCCCGCCGAACGCAGCGACTACCGCACCACGCCGCGCTACGACGAGACCATGGCCTACGTGCGCCGGGTTGCAGCGGCGGCGCCTGGTCAAGTCAAGGTGGAAGTCTTCGGCAAGACCGGTGAAGGCCGCGAGCTGGTGGACGTGGTGGTCTCGCGCGATGGCGTCTTCGATCCCGAGGCGCTGCACCGCGCCGGCCGCCCCATTCTGCTTATCCAGAACGCCATCCACGCCGGCGAGATGGACGGCAAAGACTCCTGCCTGGCGCTGCTGCGCGACATGGTCATCACCAAGTCGCAGGCGCGGTTGCTGGAGCGCGCGGTGGTGGTCATCATCCCCATCTACAACGCGGACGGCCACGAGCGCTTCGGCCCTTACAACCGCATCAACCAGAATGGCCCCGAAGAAATGGGATGGCGGGTCAACGCCACCAACCTCAATCTCAATCGCGATTACGTGAAGGCGGACGCTCCCGAGACCCGCGCCTGGCTCAAGCTCTGGAACCGCTGGCTGCCGGACTTCTTCGTCGATAACCACGTCACCGACGGCGCCGATTACCAGTATGACGTCACTTATGGGCTTTCCACCGGAGCGGGCAATGATTCCGCTATCATCGAATGGCAACAGAAGAACGTTGCGCCGTATCTCGATAAATCCGTCGCAGCCTCCGGCCATGTGATCGGGCCGCTGATCTTTCTCACTGACGATGCCGACCCCACCAAGGGCATCGAGCGCTATCCCAGCACTCCACGTTTTGCCGACGGCTATGTCGTACTGCAGAACCGCCCGGGAATGCTGGTCGAGATGCACATGCTGAAGGACTACAAGACGCGCGTGACCGGCAATTACGAGATCTTGCGCGCCCTGCTGCAGGTGATGAACCGCGACGCCGCCACGCTGGTGCGCCTGAACCGCGAAGCCGACGCTGCGGTTGTCGCCGCCGGCAAGCACTTCGATCCCGGCGCGAAGTTCCCGCTGCGAACGGCTCCCAGCAAGGAAACCGAGCCGTTCCTGTATCACACCTTCAAATACACGCGGGAACTGAGCGCGGTTTCAGGGCAGATATGGATCCGCTACACGCCCGAGCCGCTGGATATCACCATTCCCCATCCCGCCCGGCTTGAGACCACGCTGGTTATCGCGCCGCCGCGCGCCTACATCGTGCCCCCGCAGTGGACCGCGGCAATCGAGGTGCTCGAAGCGCACGGGTTGCGGCTCGAGCGCACCACCGGCGCCTGGAGCGCCGCCGTCGACACCTACCGCTGTACCGATCTGAAATGGAACGCGCAGTCCTTCGAAGGGCATCACGTGATGTTCTCTCCGCAGTTCGCTGCCCGGTCTTTTTCCGGACACTGCACGCCGGTGCGCGAGACCCTGTCCTTCCCGGCCGGATCAGTGGTGGTCCCCATGGACCAGCGCGCCGCCAAGGTGGCCATGGAGTGGCTGGAGCCGGAAGCGCCCGACTCCGCCGTCGCCTGGGGTTACTTCGACGCCATCTTCGAGCAGAAGGAGTTTGCCGAGGACTACGTGGTGGAGAAGCTGGCGCGCGACATGATGGCGAAAGAGCCCAAGCTGCGGGAGGAGTTCGAGCAACGTGTGGCGGCGGACAAGCAGTTCGCCGGCGATCCCAAGGCGCGCCTGGATTTCTTCTACCAGCGCTCACCGTGGTGGGACCGCGAGCTGGGGCTGTATCCGGTGGGATGGCTGACCACACTCGAGGGCGTGCCGCTCAGGTAGCGCCGGCGTCTCGCCGACAGTATGAGTGCCGAGTTATGCGCCGACCGGGGCCAGCGCCAGCAACTCGGCGACGGCGTCCAGCACGGCGTTTTCGCCCTGGCGCGAGTCGAGGACCTTATCCACGGCGTGATGATGACCGCTGAAGTGCAGCACCAGCACGCGGGTCATCTCATCCCACCTCTTCGCCTTGTAGGGAAGATGGTGGCGGTCGTTCCGGGTGAGGGTGTGACCGAGGATCACCAGATCGAAGCGCTCGCGGGCGAGCGCCGCCTCGATTTCTTTGCGACCGGCGGCTTGCGTCACCGCATAGCCGGCTTTCGTCAGGCGCGCTGCTTCAGAGGCGAGGACTTCAGGATCGTTTTCCCCGTAGAGGATCTTTGCGTTGTTGGTCTTGCCCATGGACTAACGGTAGCAATGTCCGGCGGGGCTATACAGGTCACCGAAGGCCAGAGACGAACGAGGGTGAAAATCCACCACGGAGGCACGGAGACACGGAGAATTCTTGTTCTGTTTCTCCGTGCCTCTGTGTCTCCGCGGTAAGGGGTTCTGGAAATAAGAAAGGCGACCCATCTTTCGGGTCGCCCAACTGGCTACTGATAACTGGCAACTGACGACTGCTTCTACGCGTGCGCCGGCCCCGGGCTGGCACTCGGCTGGCGTCCGGGCTCGGGCTTGAGCACCTTCTGCACTTCGTCCGCGGGCGGCGGCGCCACCTTGATGGGAAGCTCTTTGCCCTCGATGATCATCTGGATCTCGTTGGCATCGAGCACCTCGCGCTCCAGCAACATTTGGGCGATCTTTTCCAGGGTTTCGCGGTGGCCGCTGAGAACATCGACGGCAGCCTTGTAGCCGTCGTCGGCGATGCGGCGCACTTCCTGGTCGATCTTGATGGCGGTGTCCTCGCTATAGTCGCGGTGCTGCGCGATCTCGCGCCCCAGGAAGATCTGCTCTTCCTTCTTGCCGAAGGTGAGGGGACCGAGCGAGCTCATGCCCCACTCGCAGACCATCTTGCGGGCCAGTTCCGTGGCCTGCTCGATGTCGTTGCCGGCGCCGGTGGTCATCTGGTGCAGGAACAGCTCCTCGGCCACGCGCCCGCCCATCATGATGGCGATGCGCGTCTCCAGGTAATCGCGGCTATACGTGTGCTTGTCGTCGATGGGCAACTGCATGGTGACGCCTAGCGCCATGCCGCGGGGAATGATGGTGACCTTGTGCAGCGGGTCGGAGTGCTTCATCATGGCCGCCACCAGCGCGTGTCCGGCCTCGTGATAGGCGGTCATGCGCTTCTCCTCTTCGGAGAGGATCATGCTCTTGCGCTCCGCGCCCATGAGCACCTTGTCCTTGGCCAGCTCGAAGTCGTACATCATCACCGTCTTGCGGTTCTGGCGGGCAGCATTCAACGCCGCCTCGTTCACCAGGTTGGCCAGGTCGGCGCCGCTGAAGCCGGGAGTCCCGCGCGCCAGGATGCTGAGATCTACGTCGTCGTTAAGAGGAATCTTGCGGGTGTGGACGCGGAGAATCTCTTCGCGGCCGCGGACATCGGGGCGCGGCACCACTACGCGGCGGTCGAAACGGCCCGGCCGCAGCAGCGCGGGATCGAGCACGTCGGGACGGTTGGTGGCCGCGATGAGGATGACGCCTTCGTTCGATTCGAAGCCGTCCATCTCCACCAGGAGCTGGTTGAGCGTCTGCTCACGCTCGTCGTGGCCGCCGCCCAGGCCGGCGCCGCGATGGCGTCCGACCGCGTCGATCTCATCAATAAAGATGATGCAGGGAGCATTCTTCTTGCCTTGCTCGAACAGGTCGCGCACGCGGCTGGCGCCCACGCCCACGAACATTTCCACGAAGTCAGAACCGGAGATCGAGAAGAACGGCACGTTGGCTTCCCCGGCTACGGCGCGGGCCAGCAGGGTCTTGCCGGTTCCCGGAGGCCCCACCAGCAGCACGCCCTTGGGGATGCGTCCGCCCAGCTTCTGGAACTTCTGCGCCTCGCGCAGGAACTCGATGATCTCGCGCAGCTCTTCCTTAGCTTCATCCACGCCGGCCACGTCCTTGAACGTAACCTTCTTCTGCTGCATGGAGAGCAGGCGGGCGCGGCTCTTGCCGAAGCTGAGCGCCTTGCTGCCGCCGGTCTGCATCTGGCGGATCATGATGAACCACAGCGCGCCGAACAGGACCAGCGGCAAAATCTGGAACAGCCAACTCGGCCAGTTGCTTTGCGGATCCTTGACCGTGATGTTGACGCCCTTATCCTGCAACTGCTTGATCATGTCGGGATAGTTGGCCGGGACCGTGGTGTGGAATCCGGTTTTATCGTTGCGGTACTTGCCCTGGACCTCGGTGCCCATGAGGGTCGCATCGGCCACATTGCCCTGGTTCACCTGCGACATGAACTCCGAGAAGTTGATCGACTTGTCCTTGGCGCCGTTGCCGCTGGCCTTCACCACCTGCCACAACAGCACGCAGGACAGCACGATCACCAGCCAGAACAAGATCGTCTTAACGGTTGAATTCACCTGACACTCCTCCCACAAACCTCATCCCCGGCGCTCACGCCCAGGGAAGCCGACAGCCTGCCGTCGGCGCCCGTAATCGCACCTTATATTCCCAACTGGGTTAGATGCTTGAGCCGTGCTTTCGACCGCTCTATTTTAAATCCTAACAGCGCCGCGCGCTGGTGCCAAAAGTACCTTGTCCGCGACGGTTTACCCGCTGGCTGCCGCCGGGGCTTTGGCGGCCACGTAGGGCAGGTTACGCCCCAGCAGGGGCGACCCCAGGCCATACCCTAGCACGTACGATGCCCCAATGGCATAGCCCCAATAGTCCGCCTCCAGCGCCACCCGCCGGTCTGCCTGCTTGTCCAGCAGGGTGGCCAGCTTCACCGACAATGCTCCCCGCGCCAGCAGGTTGCGAATCAGGAACTCCTGGGTGATGCCGGACTTGACCACCCCCTCGACCAGCAGCACATGCTGGCCCTGAACGCTGACCTCGCCGTAAAAAATCTCAGCCCCGTGGGTGCGCTGCCGGGTTTCAGGCTTCAGGAAGTGGCAGACCACCGGTACTTCGATGGCTCGCACCAGGTCGGCCATAAAAACAAAGCCATTCTCCAGGACACAGACGGCGTGCAGCGTCCAGTCGCGGTAATCGTCGGAGATCCGGCGGGCCAGCTCGCGGACACGGACGGCGATCTGCTCGGCCGTGTAGACCACCGTCAAATCACCCAGCTCAGCCTTCACCGTCCCCGCTCCCGCCGAGGATGCACAACGTGCTCCTCGATCACCACCACCTGCGACGAGCCACAGGTGGGCT
This sequence comes from Terriglobales bacterium, assembly GCA_035604095.1. Taxonomy (GTDB): domain Bacteria; phylum Acidobacteriota; class Terriglobia; order Terriglobales; family Acidobacteriaceae; genus JAHFUA01. The sequence goes on along the minus strand of DATNJE010000170.1, from coordinate 8,349 downwards.
GGAACTCGGCGGAAGCGCCGAAGCCCCGCGACCATGCCAGCTTGCCGCCAGTCGCTGCCACTGGCCACGACCGCCGTTCGGCCGTGGGTACGTGCCGCTGCTCGAACAGCTCCTTCAACTTCTTCGGGCCCTTGCTGTGCGCCGGCCACAAACGATCGCCCGGCTGCCAGTTGCGGATCACCAACTCCGGCCCCAGCGCGGCCGGATCCAGCGACTGTTCCGGATTATATCCCGAGGCTCCAGGCTTCGCGGGCCGCAAAAACGCCCGAATCACCCGCCCCACCTCCCTGATCTCCACCTCGCCCGGAATGGGCAGTCGATACTCGTAGCAGGGCGGCGGCTGGCGGCGAGGCCGCAGCTCGAAACGAAGTTCCTGCTGCTCGCGCACTACCAGCCAGCCACCGGGAAGCTCGCAGGCTTTTGCTTTTCCCCTTGCGCCGCAATGCGCGGCGCGGAGCAACTGCTTCAGATGCTCGAAATCGAGAGTAACGTCAAGCTTCTGCGCGCACTCGCGGAGGATGCGGCGCTGCAGCGCCGGGTGAAGGGCGGCCAGGCGCGCGACGTTCACCGCCAGGCCGCAGGCGTCCGCGCCCGGAACTTGAACCACCTCCGGCATGATCTGGCGGAGTTCGGCCTCCCAGTAGTTCTCCTCCTCGCGCGCCACCTCGGCCAATTGCGCCAGCGCCGCCACGGCGTTGGGCTTAAACCGCGTTTCGATGAGGGGAATGAGCCCATGGCGGATACGATTGCGTGTGTATTGCAGATCGACGTTGGTGGCGTCTTCCCGCCAGCACTGGTGGAGGCCTCCTAAGTAGCCGAGAATTTCCGCGCGCCGGACCCCGAGCAGAGGACGCACAATGCAACCCACTGCTCCCCCGCCGCAGCCGATTCCCGTCCGCTTGGGATAGATCCCGGCCAGACCCCGGGTCCCGGCGCCGCGCAGCACGCGCATCAGCACCGTCTCCGCCTGGTCATCCATGGTGTGCCCGGTGGCGACGGCGTCCAATGCCTGCCGTTCGAAGAACGATTCGAAGAACTGGTAGCGCGCTTCGCGGCCCGCAGCCTCCAGACTAAGCTTGTGTTCGGCCGCGTACGCCGGCACATCGGCGCTCGACCCGTGGAATTCGAGGCCCTGTTGGCCGGCCAGCCTCTCGACGAAGCGCTCGTCTTCGTCCGCATCCGCTCCGCGGATCTTGTGATTGAAGTGCAGCACCGAGAGGACCACCCCCAGCTCACCGCGAAGCTCCAGCAGTACCCGCAACATCGCCACCGAGTCCGCGCCCCCCGACACCGCCACCCCTACCCGGTCGCCGGGCTTCAGCAGGCCACGCTCTCGGATCGAGGCCAGCACCTTCTCGCGCACCGCTTCATAGTAAATGCTTTTCAGCACAGAGACACGCAGGCAGGGTACACTCGCCCGCGCGCTGGTCTTGCCGCTGAGGCGCATGTAAAATTGGGAAAGTTCCCACCAGGGTTCTTGGACATGATGAAGAAGCCGCTTCTGCCCGTCTTGTTCTTTCTGCTTGCGACGCTGCCGGCGTGGTGCGCCGACACCACCACGGCCAATACCGTCATCGAAGAAGTCATCGCCCGGGTCAACAGCGAGATCGTCACCGGCTCGGAGCTGCAGCACAGCAAAGACGAGGTGCGCCAGGAGTTGCGGCAGCAGAATGCCGACAAAGCCGACGCCCTGTTCGCCACGCGGGAAAAGGATGTGCTGCGCGACCTCATCGACCAGCAACTGCTGCTGCAGAAGGCCAAGGACAAGGGCATCACCGGGGACACGGAGCTGATCAAGCGCCTGGACGACATGCGCAAGCAGATGAACCTCTCTTCCATGGACGAGCTGGAGAAAGCGGCCAAGGAGCAGGGCGTCTCCTACGAGGATTTCAAGCAGAACATGAAGAACCAGATCCTGACGCAGTTGGTCATCCGCAACGAAGTGCAGCCCAAGATCCAGGTCACCAAGGAAGAGGAGAAGAAGTATTACGAGGAGCACCAGAAGGACTTCGAGCACCCGGAGCGGGTGCGGCTGAGCGAGATCCTGGTGTCCACGGAAAAGGTGCAGCCCGGCGACCAGGCGGGGGTGGCCGCCGTCGGCCAGAAAGCGCAGCAACTGCTCGAGCAAGTGCGCGGCGGGGCGGCTTTCGATGAGGTCGCCAAGAGCAGTTCAGACGGTCCGACCGCTGCCCAGGGCGGAGACCTCGGCTTCTTCAAGCGCGGCACCCTGGCCAAAGAACTCGAGGACAAGACCTTCGCTATGAAGGCGGGTGAGACGGGCGACGTGGTGCGCACCAAGCAGGGCTTCCTCATCCTGAAGGTGACCGAACACGAGCAGGCGGGCGTGCCTCCACTCAAGGACGTGGAACCGCAGATCGGGGACACGCTTTACTACCAGAAACTCCAGCCCGCGCTGCGCGAGTATCTCACTAAGCTGCGCGAGGACGCCTATATCGATATAAGGCCGGGATACGTGGACACCGGCGCCAGCCCCAACCAGACCCAGCCCGTCTTTACCACCGCTGCCGCCCAGGGACCGAAGAGCAAGAAGCGGCACAGGAAGCTGGGGATCTTCTAGCGTTCCGCCGTCGAACTTCATTCGCCGCGGATAGCCTGCCCCGAGCGAAGTCGAGGGGCGGATAAACGCGGATCAGGATCCATTCTTTGAAATCCGCGTTTATCCGCGTGAATCCGCGGCGCAGAAGTCGCTTGGGCTACAATACAGGCGCGGCATGAAGGACTTCTACATCGCGAGCGCAGCCGAGCAAGAGAACAAGGTCATCACGTCCTCGTTCGTGGTCGCGTCCAAGCAGGTGAAGGCCAAGAAAACCGGCGAGCCCTATCTGGCGCTGACGCTCTCCGACCGCACCGGGCAGCTCGAAGCCAAGATGTGGGACAACGTCGCCGGCGTGATGGAGGGCTTCGAGCAGGACGACTTCGTCAAGATCAAGGGCCTGCTCAACAAGTATAACGGCCGGTTTCAGATCACTATCCACAAGCTGCGGCGCTTGGAAGAGCCGGAGGTCGATCCCGCCGACTACCTGCCCAAGTGCCCGCGCGACATCGAGGAGCTGTGGCGCGACCTGGGCGCATTCGTCGCCACGCTCGAGAATCCGCACCTGAAGGCGCTGATCGAAGCCTTCATGACCGACCCGGAGATCGCGCCTGCCTACAAGACCGCGCCGGCGGCGAAAACGCTGCACCACGCTTACATCGGCGGGCTGCTGGACCACGTGATGTCGCTGTTCCGGCTGTGCGACCTGGCCGCGCGCAATTATCCCCAGATCAACCGCGACCTGCTGCTCACCGGCGCCTTCCTGCACGATATCGGCAAGATTCACGAGCTCTCCTACGGGCGCTCCTTCGCCTACACCAGCCGCGGACAGTTGCTGGGACACATGGTGATCGAGCTGGAGATGCTGCACGCCAAGATCGCCGAATTTCCGGGCTTCCCCGACGGGCTGAAGACCCTGCTGGAGCACCTGATCATCAGCCACCACGGGCAGTACGAGTTCGGCTCACCCAAGCTGCCCATGTTTCCGGAAGCGCTCATGCTGCACTACCTCGACGATCTCGACTCCAAGATGGAGAGCATGCGCGCCCACCTGGAGCGCGAGTCCGGCTATGACGACGACTGGACGGGCTACAACGCGTCGCTCGGCCGGCCGCTGCTGAACACGCGCAAGTTCCTCGCCCCCAAGCCGGCGCCGCAGAGCGCACCCGCTCCTGCCAGCAACGACGACGACGCTCCCACCACTGCTCCTCTCATCCCAGCGGAGGCCGCAAAGAAGTGAAAGGGCGCCTGGCGGAGCTGGAATTGGAGTGCATGAAGGTGTTGTGGAAGTATCCCGGCGCTTCGGTGGCGCAGGTGCGCGCCGGATTGCCACGTCCGCTGGCTTACACCACGGTCATGACCGTGCTCGACCGCATGAGCGCCAAAGGCTTGGTGGAGCGCCAGAAGAACGGCCGCGCCTATCTCTACACTGCTGCCCTCGATCTGGAAACCGCGCGGCGCAGCGCCGTCGGCCGCCTGGCCGCCCGCTTCTTCGACAATGATCCTGCGGCGCTGGCACGGTATGCCTCGCGGCTGCGGATGAGCAAGGAGGACAGGGACGAAGATGAGGCCGCGCTTGCGCCCGTGACGCACCGGCGCGCGCGACCCGTTGCCCGCCGTGCCGCCGTCTTCCCCTCGCACATGGATGATTCGCTGCTCTAATGAATTTCTGCCGTCCCATGCGGGACTCGGGAGTGAGACTCTCCGGCCTCGGCCAACGAGATCCCTCGCAACGCTCGGGATTTCGGCAGCGGGCTCCCGCTTCGCTCACGCCCGCTAAGCGCCTCAAGTTGCGACCCAACAAGCAGTTCTGATACAACGGCAGCAACGGGTTCAGGGAGGCGGTTGGGTACTGGGTACTCGGTACTGGAGACACGTTGTTAGTTTTCGATTCCTTCCAGGCCATCACCTTCGACTGCTACGGCACCCTGATCGACTGGGAGTCGGGCATTCTGCGCGTGCTGCGACCGCTGCTGGCCGAGCACGGCAAGCCGGTGACCCCCAACGAGATCCTCGAAGTCTACGCCGAGCTGGAGCCGGCCCTGCAAGCCGGCCCGTTCCGCCCCTACCGCTCCGTGCTCGAGGAAGTGATGCGGGCCTTTGGCCAGCGCTTCGGCTTCTCGGTCTCGACCGATGAAGCCCGCAGCCTGGCGGCGTCGATTAAGAACTGGATCCCGTTCGCCGACACCGTAGGGGCGCTTTGCGCGCTCAAGAGCAAATTTCGGCTGGGCATCATCTCCAACATCGACGACGACCTGTTCAAAGACACCGTGCCGCAACTGCACGTCGACTTCGACTGGGTGGTCACCGCCGGCCAGGCCCGCGCCTACAAGCCGGCGCGCGCCATCTTCGAGTTCGCCCTGCAGAAGATCGGCTTGCCGCCCCGGCGAGTGCTGCACGCCGGGCAAAGCGTTTTTCACGACGTGATCCCGGCCAAGCAGATGGGGATGTCCACCGTGCTGGTGACGCGCCGCGGCCCGGGCGCGGTGAAGCGCGTCTCCGCCAAGCCCGATCTGGAAGTCCCCGACCTGAAGACGCTGGCGGAGATGGCCGTCGGCAAGGGCTCGGCCACCAGGGCAGGGTGAGCCGGGAGGACGGCGCGCGCCGCGCCATGGTGTAAAATCACGGTTACCCCACACCGCTACCCGGCGGTGATGTATGTCGGGACGTGGCTCAGCCTGGTAGAGCACTCGCTTGGGGTGCGAGGGGTCGGCAGTTCAAATCTGCCCGTCCCGACCATTCAAAACTGGGCTAACGTGTGAAAAAGCTTGTTTTCGACAGTTAGCCTGCCTCAATGGGACGGCGCCCCGAAGGTTGCTGCAATGGACCTAGCGGGACTGGGTTTCCTGAGCGGCCACTTCTTTATAGCCCGTGGGCAATACGAATAGAGATGTCGGCACCGGCCCGGTCCGCACTTTGGTTATCTCCCGCGAGATCCGCAACACGCTAGAGTTTCCGTCTTCATTGACCTCGGTTCGCAATGTGACCTGCCGCAGGGGGAAGCCTGGTATTTGTGCGAGTTCTCGCTCCCACGCGCCATCGATGCGTGCGTCGCCGGTAGGACGAAACGAGATCAGGAAATTCGATGCGCCCTTTTGCTCGATGTCGGAAGCCATCCACAGGTCCTGATATTCCACGTACGAGCGGCGCAGGTCGGTCTTGAGAAAGTGCATGGAATAAGAGATCCGCAGCTTGTAGTGGCGCGTGGGATGCCCATCCAGCGTCTCACCGGGCTCTGTCAGCACGGTTTCAACCTTCGGTGACTCAACCTGCAGAGTCGTCTGCTTGTTGAGAGCTTTGAGTTTCTCCATAACTTTGGCCATCAATGTTTGCATGTCAGCCCGTCCGTATTCCTGCCTTGCCGGATTGACCATGTAGAGGGTACGGCCGCCATCGACGGAGATCACGTACCCTCCTTGTGGATTATCTTCCTGGGGCTCAAGACGGAACTTCGCGCCGTCCGCATAACCTTGGGCGGTGGACGACTCGCCACCCTGGCGCTCGGTGAGAACGAAGGTGAACTGCGCGGCGGCGGTAACAGCGCATAGGAGCAGTGGGACGAGCCCAAACGCAACCCGCTTCATCGACACCTCAGTGCGGGACGGATGCGCGCATTTACTACTAGCGTGAGCAACGCGCCGCCTCAGTGGCTGTTGAAAGATCGTCCTCTCACAAGCGGCGAATGCCGGATCTCCGGCAGACCGTCCCGACTATTCAACGGCCTAGCTGGAATTCGCGGAACAGGCTGACGAGCAGGGTGCGACTCCGTATCCCGAGCCGCAAAACGAACACCGCAGGGCCGGGAAACGGGCCGGGGCCCCTATCTCTTGGCCGATTCTATTGCCTCGTGCAGCTCGTGCTCGGCCTGCCGCAAATGCTCTTCGGCCTTCACGCCGTGTCCATCCATGTCGTAGTGGTTGGCCGCCCGGGCTCGCTCCATTTCATGGATCGCTTCCTGCACGTGTTTGTGAACCGCTTCCAGGTCATGCCAGTCCCGCACCCTGTCGCCGAAGGCTGCGCCGGCAACGAACGACAGAGCTAGCACTGCAATCGCAATGGCTCTCTTCATGATTTTTCCTTTCACGATCATGGATTTCAGGTTCCCCCGGCACCCGCGTGGCTGCATTCTCCCCGATAGCGAGAGTCGATGTCAAAGCCAAGCCGCCAAGAAGGGCGGTTCTCAACAGTTATTTTTTGGGAAGGACTCACCGCTTTTGGGTTTCGGGGTGACACTCGTCGCAGCAGTGTTGCTGGTGTTCCGGACGGCGAAGACCGTGAACCGCCCACTGACGGCCAGAGGAGTTGCCCACACCTTCAGGTCCAGGGACAGGGAACCCGCTCCCGTAGCGCACGCCATTCTGCAATCCCGCACCTGAGCGGTGTTGGTGGTCTGCGATTCCCAGATCGCTCGGCCCGCACCGCACTGGGCGCAGAATTTCGATGTCCCGCATCCCCCGGCGCAATCCTGGGAGTGAATACAGTGCAGGATCTCTCCCGGCCTGTGCCCGAGCAACTCTTCCGGCTCGGCGTTCAGCAGGGCCGCCAGCTTGTCGTTGACCAGAACGACCTGCCGCTGCGGGTTCAGGATCATCGCCGGCTCGGGCAGGCTGTCGAGGAGCTGCTGAACCAACGGCTCCTGGAGCAGATTCTGATGATCGGCCGCGACCTCAGCCGCGGGGGCGGAGTAAGTCAACATGACGTTCACCATCGATGCCTGGATTGGCCACACCCTACCTCTTCGGCAAGAATCCTGAATTTCTTTAGGGTAGATTCACGGTGCCTGTACCCATTTCGCTGTCATGCTGAGCGAGTGCGGGCTGCCCTTTCGACTTCGCTCAGGGCAAGCTTTGCCCGCACGAGTCGAAGCATCCTTACTTGTCCAACATCTTGCGAGTGGAGGGATGGGCCTGCTTCTCTTTAATCTCCGTTACGGTCATGCCCGGTCTGATACAGGTCGTGCTGTACCGGCGGCCGCGGAGCCAGCGCCAGTGCTGTCCGGACCCGGCTCGGGTCGGCGGCTGCCTGCCGTGGCGAACGATAGCCGGAGGCGGACCCGGATGCGCCGTTCCCCAGCTTGAAGCGCGACACCAGGTTCTGCAGTTCCAGCGCCAGGCTGGACAACTGCTCGCAAGCCTGGGCCGACTGCTGCGCGCCTTCGGCCGACTCCGCCACCAGCTTGTTGATCTGATCCATGTTGGCGTTGACGGTCTCCGTGGTCGAGGACTGCTCATTGGCGGCGGTAGCGATGTGCGTCACCATTTCGCCCACGTGCTCGGCCTGCCCGATGATCTGCTTCAGCGACTCGCCCGCTTTGGCGGTAACTTCCACACCCTTTTCCACTTGCTGCGTGCCGGACTGCATTTTGTCGACCGCGCCGCGCGTATCCGCCTGCACGCTTTGGATCATCTCCGCGATTTCCTTGGTGGCCTTGGTGGTGCGCTCGGCGAGCTTGCGGACTTCATCCGCCACCACGGCAAAGCCGCGTCCCTGCTCGCCGGCGCGTGCAGCTTCGATGGCGGCGTTCAGGGCCAGCAGGTTGGTCTGGTCGGCAATGTCGTCGATCACGCCAACGATCTTGCCGATCTGGTCGGAACGGCTGCCTAGTTCCTGCACTTTTTGCGCGGTCTCGCGCACCGAGCCGGCGATGGAGCGCATGTGCGCCAGGGTGTCTTCGACAATGCCTCCGCCCTGGCGAGCCGTCTCCGCGGTTTGGCGGGCGGAGTCAGCGGCCTTGTTGGAGTTCTCGGAGACTTCGTGCACGGTGGCGGACATCTCCTGCATGGCCGTGGCCACCT
>DATNJE010000169.1:0-2000 GCA_035604095.1 Terriglobales bacterium | reverse complement strand
GATTGACGACGACCCGGCCATCCACGACCTGGTGTCTTATGCCCTGCGGAACACGGCGCAGGTGGTCGGGTGTGGGACCGCAACCGAGGGGCTGGCCGCCCTGCACGCCAAGCCGTTCGACCTCCTGCTCCTGGACCTCGGGCTGCCTGACCTGCATGGGCTGGACGTCCTCGCCCGCCTGCGCCAGGCCGGCAGCAACACTCGCATCGTCATCATTACCGCGGACGATACCCCCGAGAGCCTGCTCCGCGCCATCCGCCAGAACACCTACGAGTACCTGCGCAAGCCCTTCACCATGGAGCAGATCGCCCAGCTCGCCGAGCGTGCCCTCACCACCGCGTCGGAGCCGGAGATCAAGGTCCTCTCCGCCAAGCGTGAGTGGCTGGAGCTCTCCATCCCGTGCACGCGCGACGCGGCGGAGCGCATCGAGCACTTCGTGCGCCAGCTCGGCTCCGATCTCTCCCTCGATCTGATGGAACCGATTGCGCTGGCTTTCCGCGAGCTGCTGATGAACGCCGTGGAGTGGGGCGGCGGGCTGGACCCGCAGCGCCGCGTGCGCATCTCCTGCCTGCGCACTCCGCGCATGCTCTTCTACCGCATTGCCGACCCCGGCCCGGGATTCAAGTTCGAAGGCTTGACCCACTCGGCGGCGGCCAACCCGGACGGCGTTCTAGCTTCAGCCGCGGTGCGCGAAGAAAAGGGGATTCGGCCCGGCGGGTTGGGCGTCCTGATGGTCCGGGCCATCGCCGACGACCTTATTTATAACGAGCCTCAAAATGAGGTTGTGCTGGTCAAGTACCTTTCCTGACCCCGTCTCTCGCCCGCTACGCGGGCTGAGGCTTGGGCTACCATCGGTCGGCCCTACTCCGTCCCCTGGCGCCGTTGCGCGAGGGTCTCGCTCGCTGCATACTCCGAGATATGGCAACGCTCGGCGCCGGGCCGGTCACAAACCGCGTCGCACTCGCCGGCACAGCCAGCCGCCGCGCTCTGGCGGTGAGCTGCGGCGTGCATGCGCTGCACGATGGCTACACCGATCTTTTGTACGTCCTGCTGCCGCTGTGGCAGTCGGAATTCGGTTTGGGCTACGCCGCGGTTGGGATGCTGCGCTCCGTCTACGTCGGCCTGATGGCCGGGTTGCAGGTGCCCGCCAGCATGGCCGCGCAGCGCACCAGCAACCTTCTCATGCTCACCGTCGGGACGGCACTGGCGGCGGCTGGGTATCTGGTCGCCGGCGCCAGCACCGGGCTAGTGGTGTTGGTGCTGGCACTGGCCATCGGGGGCATCGGTTCGAGCACGCAGCACCCGATCGGCTCCAGCGTGGTGGCACATGCCTATGACGGAGCGCAATCGCGCGCCGCTCTCGGTACCTATAATTTCTCCGGCGACCTGGGGAAGATGGCATTGCCCGTCACCACGGCGTGGCTGATCACGCGGCTGCCCTGGCGCACCGCCGTCTCAATCGTGGGCCTGGCCGGACTCGCCATGGACATCGCCATCCCTTTTCTTTTGCGCGGCGCTGGCGCCGGGAGATCGGCTCAGCCCGAAACTGCCGCTGCCGCGGGGAAAGATGCTTCCGGCTCACACGCCCGCGGGACTTCCAGGGGCAGTTTCCGCCTGCTTTTTGCCATAGGAGTTCTCGATACCGCAACCCGAATGGGATTTCTTACTTATCTGCCGTTTCTGCTGCGGGCCAAAGGCGCGCCCGTCGCCACCATCGGACTGGCCCTGTCACTGGTGTTTGCCGGAGGAGCCACGGGAAAGCTGGTCTGCGGCTTTCTGGGCGCGCGGCTGGGAGTGTTGACCACCGTCCTGCTGACCGAAGGCCTGACCGCAGCCGGAATCCTGGCCCTGCTCCCCTTGCGTCTTGCCGCCGGCCTGGCGCTATTGCCGCTGATTGGCATCGCCTTGAACGGAACCTCATCGGTGCTCTATGGCACCGTCCCGGAGCTGGTGTCGGTCGAGCGCCGGCAACGCGCCTTCGGCATGTTCTATACGGGAAC
>DATNJE010000168.1:0-13068 GCA_035604095.1 Terriglobales bacterium | reverse complement strand
TCCGGCCTTTCGGCCGGGCACGGCAGGCCGCCGCCCAGACTGGTCTACAAGGTGGTGTTCTCCATGCCCGCCGGTACGGCACGGGAGAAAGTGCATAGCGCAGTGAGGAATTTCTGCCGCGAGCAATTCACGCTCCAGCATCGGCACGTCCTGGCCCTGCATACCGACGAACCCCATCCCCACGTCCATGCCGTCATCAAGGCCGTGAGCGAACAGGGGCGCCGGCTCAACCTCAAGAAGGCCACCTTGCGGGAATGGCGCGCGGAATTCGCAAGACATCTGCGAGCCGTCGGCGTCGCCGCCAATGCAACGCCGCGATTCGTTCGAGTTGAGACAACACCGCGCAAGTCCGACGGCATTTACCGTGCCGGCCAACGAGGCGAATCGACCCATCTCCGGCAGCGAGTCGAAGCCGCGGCCGCAGCGTTGCTGAAACGCGATGGTCGTGCCGAGCCGGCCAAGCTCGAACTGCTGCAGGGAAGGCAGGAGGTCGAACGCAAATGGCGTGCGGTTGCCGACATTCTTCTGAGCCAGGGGCAGCGAGAGCTCGCGGCGCAGACGAGACGCTATGCCGACGCGCTACCGCCGCCCCAAACGGAGAGGGAATGGCTAATGGCCAGGTTGCTGGAGCGAACACGCGAACCACGCAGGCAGGAACAGTCCACCCGTTGAGACACCACCGCCTCTGGGTATTGGAATAATATCCCACAAATGGGATAATGCGAATGAGTCGAAAACCGGCGCCTGGCAAAAAGCCGCTCATCTGGGTCGGCGCGAGCAAGCGGGACTTGCAGGCCATGCCCGAGGCGGTTATTCGACACCTGGGCGGCGCGTTAGGCGTTGCCCAGTATGGCGGCAAGCATCCTGATGCCAAGCCCTGGAAGGGGCTCGGACCAGGTGTGTTTGAGGTGGTCAGTGACTTCGAGAGCAACACGTTTCGAGCGGCCTACGTCGTACGGTTCGAGCGTGCTATCTACGTGTTGCACTGCTTCCAGAAAAAGTCCCCGAGCGGTATTCGCACGGCAACGCCGGATGTCGAGTTGATCGAGCGTCGTCTGAAGGCGGCGCAGAGTGACTACAAGGTGCGTTATGGCCAAGCGAGCCAAGAGAGTTGAGAGGATGGAGGTGAGCTCTGGCAACGTGTTTGCCGATCTCGGCCTGCCCGATGCCGTGGAAATCGATACCAAGGTGCGCCTGGCGGTGGCGATCAATCGGCTTCTCCAGTCTCGCCGGCTGACCCAGTCCGCGGCCGCACGGGCGTTGTCGGTTAATCAACCGAAAGTGTCGGCGCTCAAGCATTACAAGCTTGAGGGGTTCTCCGTCGAACGGCTCATGGGCTTTCTCACGGCCCTCGGCAGCGACATCGAGATCCGTATTCGCGCTCCGAGGAGATCGTCCGGTGGCCGGATCCTAGTCGAGGCGGCCTGAGGGCAGACGCAGCAGTGATGCCGATACTCCGCAGCGCATCGACCTGATCATCCTTGCTGCTCGCCGGTGCCGGGTGTCATGCGCACGTGGATTGGCGAGCGGGACCCGCTCAAAAATAGCTGTGTGAAAACTCGCGGCCCAATTCACGTATGTTGGATATCTTCGATTCTGAAGCGACAAATCGAAAAACATCAAACGTAGATGCGTCAAAATTGAGTGGCAATTGCGGTCATTCTCGCTCGGCGCACGTTTTCACACATAGCCTAGACCCGAACCGGTCAGCGGCCATCGCCGCTAGCTGCCGTTCAAAAAGGCAAGAGCGGACACTCAACTTCATGATCGCGAGCGCTAGCGTCTCGTCGAGCATATCGCACGAACCGACGGATACCGGGAGGCTATAACGTAGTCCGCACATCGATGGATCTTCAGCTCTCGGAACAGGTCATTCGAACAGTCGCGATGACGCTTACCAAGAGCCGAACACTCGTGGCTCTGAGGCGTCGCTTTGCCTCGCCACTGGTAAGTCCCGGCTGCAGGCTTTCCTGACAACAGAAAATCGACTGATGGGGTTAGGACCGCGGGGTGGCGGCGTGTCCGGTGGTGCCCCCGCGAGTGAACTCGAACCGCAATAGCCACTCTCGAGAGTCCTGATTATCTACCGGAGCGAACCTCCATTTCCTAGCGGCTTCGGTTGCCAAGCGAGCGAAATACTTGCTTGAACCGGGATCTTCCAGGGTCTCGTACACGACGTTGCCCGAGCGATCAACGGTCACACGAACCGCGACCCTAATACGGCCGTGAATCGACTCACGTGCGCTGCGCGGAACGTCGGGAATTTCTTGATGGAGCACGGAGGGTGAAACGTCCGCCAACGCTTGTGCGGGTTGATCCGACGCACGAGAAACAGGGCGCGAGCGCGCCGGCTCAGACTCTGCGGACTTTGCGCTGGACGAAGAAGAAGAGACCTCGGGAGGCGCGGATATAGACGTCTTCGGATTCTGTGAAGCGGCTGCAGGTGAAGCAGCTTGTGGCGAAGAAGTCTGAGAAGTACTTGAAGCGGGCTGCTGGGAGATGGGGTGGCTCTGAAACAGGCGCAAGCCAGCCCAAACTGCGACCAATATTATGAGGACCACTGCGATAGCCGGGACGAACCAGCGCCTTTTGGGCAACTTCTGTGTAGGAGTGGCTCGGGCCGGTGCTTCGCGTACGACCGGCTGAGGAACCGAAACCACGGACGCTTGTGGCGCCCGTTTGATTTGGGCTTCGAGGTCAGCGATCGTGGGACGGTCGGCGGGGTTAAGACTCAAGCATCGCCGTACGGTGTCCACGAATGCTGGAGGAAGAGTTGCGGGCAAGGAGGCAGTATCGGATCGTTCATCAGGCCACGCAGGAGGGCACTGCGTGAGAGCCTCAACAATGGTTATGCCTAGACCCCAGATATCGCCGGCGGCGGAATTCCTGCCGTTTTTTGCTTCTGGAGGATCGTACAAGGAGGACTTAGCGATGCTTGCCGTGGATTCGCCGGCGGGACGGATGGTATCGCTGGCCAGTTTCAGTTGATCATCGACGACCAGAAAGTTTGGCGGCTTCAGCTGGCCCTGCACCAAGCTTTTGCGGTGAAGGAAAGCCAAGGCGTCGAGGGTGGGAAGCAGCATTTCCCGCACTTCGTCGGGAGTAAGGGCCCGGTGGGGAAGAATCTGAGCGAGAGTCTGCTCAGCATATTCCATCACAACGAAGAGAAACTGGTGCCCCCCGAGCTGGCAACGACCCGCGTCGAAAAGGCGAATCAGGTGAGGATGGGAGAGGGTGGCAACCGTCCTCCAGTGCGAGAGCTGTGCCTCCGTTAGCACCGGGTCAGCCGGGACGAGCTTGATCGCGGCATTGGGAAGGTTTTGTGCCTTATATTCGGTAAGGAATACCACGCTGTGGTCCGATCTACCCAGAAAGCGGCGCAGGGGGAAGACCCCGTTAATAATCTGGCTCTCCCACTTCGTCCAGACCTCGGTCATCGTTACTCTTCTTGCCTCCACACTCACGAAGGACAACACGCTCCCGGGATGACTATACGAAGATATCACCAAGCGGGAGGCTGGTGGCTGCGGAATCAGACAAGAAGCAAGAGTTCGCAGGAGGTGAACAAGGCGGGAGTGTCAGGGCTCTGGGAAGTGACCGAGGACTTGCCAGAGGGTTGAAGGCCCAGCTGAGCGCCGCCCTCGATCGAAGGCTCGGCTTTCCCTTCACAGCGGGACCGCGCGCTACAGAAGAGTCGACGTCTAAGTGACCGCTTTCCCGCAAAAGCCTCAGTTGACGCGACCGACTGGTGTTGGCCGGTTTGCGACGGTACAGTGAATGAGTGCTCTTGCCCATCTTCGGTCCCTGATCACCTGTTAGCGAGCAAGCGCGCCTGACGCCTTCAAGATGCTATGCCCCTCGAGGAAGCTTCGCATGCCCTCTGTGAGCTTCGGCCCGCTCAGCATGAACGCCGCATTGTGATCGCCGAAAATTTCGAGAAGCTGCGCGGGCCCGCTCGCACGTCTACGAAGCTCCTCGCCATGCAAGAACGGTATCGTCTCGTCGTCGCGACTGTGGATCACGAGTGTTGGTACGTGCACACGCGCCACGTACGCCGCGGTTGGGTACCGAAAGCGCGCCAGCAGGCGCACGGGCAGATACCAATAGAACGTGCGGGCGAGATCAGGCACCGAGGTAAACGTCGAGACGAGGATCAGCGCCCCGGGAGCCACGTCTTTCGCGAGGTGTGCTGCAATCGGACCTCCGAGAGATTCACCAACGATCACGATGCTTCTGGGCGAAAACCCTTTCGTGTTCGTCAAGTAGTCCCAAGCGGCTTGAGCATCGAGGTAGGTGCCCTGTTCAGTCGGCGTACCACTGCTTTGTCCAAAGCCGCGGTAGTCGAACAGGAGCACTGCGAATCCCATGCCGCGGAAAATCTCGAGCCAATCCAGGCGGTGCGCAATATTACCGGCATTGCCGTGACAGAGGAGTACGGCCGGGGCGCCCGCTGCCGCTGGCACGTACCAGCCGTGCAGGTCCACGTGGTCGGCCGTCGTGATCCGGACCTCTTCGAACCTTAGACCAATCTGGCTCGGCGTCGCCGCCAGCGTGCGTCCCGGCACATTCGGAAAGAAGATGAGCCGCGCCTGGAACACATAGACATAGGCCATCAGGAGCGCATAAACCGCGACGCCTGTCAGCAGAACCAGCAGCAGCGTCCGCACGATGTTTTCCCACACGATTGCAGCGTCCACGTGGGACTATCTGCAGATTCTCGCACATGGATCATGCGACAGCCGACGCCCACGATCCACCGCATTTGAGCGGGCGTTCCGATACCACAATGGTCGCGTTGGCCGAGCCCGGCCCGTCGGCGGCCGACGCGCGGCTCTCGGGCCTGGACTTACGCTTTTGACCTGTCGCGGCCTGTCGCGAATGTCCGCTGTCGGGCAGGCCAGAGAGGTCTCCGAATGCGGCGTCGACGGGTCGGCCAGTAGCCGTTAGGATTCTTCCCCAGATACGGCTGGTGATAGTCGGCGCTGAGGACGGAGTTGCGAGGGAAACCAGCGATCTATGTCGTCGTTGCCACCCGACCGGCCGACTTTCGATAGACTTTGCCGCCAACCGGGCCGCGGACCGGTGCACATTCCGGGCGCGCCATCGTCCGGGTTTGACCGCAAGAGAGACTGGTGAATATTGGCTTCGGGGCGCAACAATTCGCCGCTAAACCCGTCGTCCTCCACCGGTTTGCATTCGACCTCTAGCCAGGCAGTAGGCCCAGGCTCATTGGGCCGCGGAGCCTTAGATCGCTCCTTTTCCAAAGGATCGATGCCTGGCGCCTCACATCACGCTGTGCCCAGGATGTACCATCAATTGTCGGGTATGCGTCGATACCGGCAGGCGCGTAGAACCGTTGCGACTCGGCATTGTCAGCAAGCGCTCCTCGCGCTTGGTTGCCCTTTGACCGCGCGAGGATGTGAGCGAGTCATCGCAGCCCGAGCTTTTGGTTAATCTCCGCAGTATGCGCATTCAGGTGCTTCCGACCCCCGAGACCGCGGCCGAGCGTGCGGCCGACTGGCTGCGCACCGAGATCGGCCGCGCGTGCGCGCAGCGCGGTCGCTGCCTCGTTGCCCTGAGCGGCGGGCGCACGGCGCGGCGGATGCTCCACGACCTGCGCCGCCTGCACGTCCATTGGCACAATCTGCAGGTGTTCCAGGTCGATGAACGGGTCGTGCCGGAGAACCATGAGCGGCGCAATGCCCGCCAGATCGCCGAACTGCTGGTCGCGCCCGCGGCATTGCACGGCGCGCAGTTCCACGCGATGCCGGTGGAGCGGAGCGATCTCGAAGCGGGCGCGGAGGAGTACGCGCGGCTGCTCACCGAATACTGCGGAACCCCGCCGGTGCTCGACGTGGTCCAGCTCGGGGTTGGCGCCGACGGCCATGCGGCCTCGCTGGTGGCGGGCGACCCGCTCCTCGAGGTGCGCGACCGTGACGTCGGGGTCTGCGGGCCCTACCGGGGAGTGGCCCGGATGACGCTGACATTTAGGGTGCTCGATGCGGCACGACATCGCTTGTGGCTCGTCACCGGCGCCGACAGGGCGGCGGCGCTGCGGAAACTGTGGGCCGGCGATGCATCGGTGCCTGCCGGATGCGTCGCGCGCGAATCGGCGTTCGTATTTGCCGATGCGGCGGCCGCGGCCGAGTTGCCTGCGCAAATCCACCCCCCCCACTGACGCGGCGGGCGCAGAAGCCCGCCCGCCCACCGCGCCTACTTGGTGGCAATCACCATCGATTCGACCGCAGTCAGTGGCACGACCGAAGTTTTCCGGAAACCCGTCGTCTTCATCCAGCCGCGACAGTCGGCGGGCGTGTAATCAAAACCTCCGGGCGTTTCGATCAGCATATTGAGGCTCATCAGCATCCCCATGACATTGCGGCAGCGCGCATCATCGATCATCGCATCGTAAACGATGAGTGCACCGTGCTTGGGCAGCGCCGCATAGGCTTTCTGCAGCAGCAGATGTTTTTCCTGAAGATTCCAGTCCTGCAGGATGTGTCCCATGATCAATACGTCGGCCTGCGGCAATGGGTCACGGAAGAAATCCCCGGCGTGAAACTTCAGGCGTGCATCGAGTCCGAAGGAGCTCACGTATTCTTCGTAGATAGGTTCCACCGCAGGTAGATCGAATGCGGCGCCCGTCAGGTGCTTGTGCGCCAGAGCCACTTGCACGGGCACACAACCCTGCGCACCGCCCACGTCGACGAAGGTCTCGTATGCCTTCCAGGGAAACTTGGTTGCAATGGCGCGCGCCGAGCCCATGCTGACGCCGGTCATCGCGGCGAGAAAGCCGCGCAGGCGCTCGGGATCTGCATAGAGCTCGGTAAACATGTCACCGCCGCGCTTGGCTTCGTTCTGCGGCGCGCCAGTGCGCAGCGCCTCGGTTAGCGAACCCCAAAACGGATACAGGCGAGCAGCGGCCATTTCCAAAATTGCGCCGACGTAGCCGGGCTTGGCGCGGTCGAGAAATGCATCCGCGTCGGGCGCGTTGCGGTATCTGCCCGCCTTGCGCTGCAGGAGCCCAAGAGCGGCCAGGACGTCAAAAAAATCACGCGCCGAGCGTGGATGCAGGGCGAGTCGCTCACGCAGCTGACGTTCATCGAGCGGCCCTTTGGCGAGTACCGAGAATAGGCCGAGTTCCACCGCGCTCAGAAATGCCCGAGGGCCCCAGAAGCCCAGGCCCAGCTGTAGCAGGCGTGCGGGTGTTAGCGCGGTACGTGCTTTCCGAGGCCGGGACCGCGCCGGAGCGAGCCGGCCGGCGGATCGGGCTTTCCGGGTTGTTTTCCTGATCATTTCTCCCCCTGACGTCAACTTTACATCATCGAAGAAGCGGGTTTAACCCCTGCAGATCGTGAGGCGGCTGCTTCCAGTTCGGTCCATCCATTCGCTACTGCCCGGACTGATCGTGAATAGCCAGTTGATTCGCGATTTTATCGCTGCCACCGCTCCTTGTTTCATACTCGGCTTGCTCGAAGAGCGTAGACGGCAATTCGCTTTCCTGGCGCTTCGTCCCAATGAGTCGAACCCCTCCGACATCGCCACGGGCGGATTCAATTTCGGCCACTCTCTGCTCGGAGCATCGCAGTTTGAAGTGATTCAGTTTGCATTCCACTTTTACCGATTCGGGACCTATCATGTCCTCGTCAATCCAGGAGACTCGTTGGTTCAGACCGTGTTGACGAGCAGGGTGGAAGGCGGTGATCACCTCTTCTTTGCTATCGCTCCCGACCAAGATGTTACGGCGTTTCGCTCAAGAATCGGTCAAGGAACTCTGGCTGGGCTGATCGATAACATGCAGAGAATTCGAGGATCCACGACGACTGAGATTCAGTATCGGCAAGCGTTGATGCAATTTCGGAAGTCTCCGAGCCTGCCGGGACACGTGCTGGACTGGGTTTGCCGTGACCACGGCGGCTACTTGGACCTCACTCAAGATCGCCTTGAGATGAGCCCGGCTCTTTGAATTCGTCTAAATGGCCTGCAATTGCAGCTTCGCCCCCAATGGGTCTACAATTGCGCGTTCCTCACGGCCGCCTGGTAGGCACGCCACATCCGTGGTTCACGCGATTCCCGCATCTGCTCGGATGCGTTTCCTGTCTCAGATCGCGTGCTCCTAAATCCAAGTCGGAAAATTATGCGCAGAAATCGAAACGCCAAGATTGTTGCAACGCTCGGTCCCGCCAGCTCCTCGGAGGAATTCATCCGGAAACTTTTTGTCGCTGGCGTCGACATGTTTCGCCTGAATTTCAGTCATGGAACCCAGGCCGAACACAAGGAGCGCTTCGACACCGTCCGGCGTATCGGACGCGAGCTCAACCGGCCGATCGGCATTCTGGGGGACCTGCAGGGCCCGAAGCTGCGTGTCGGCACATTTGCCCCGGGCGGCATCACCTTGGTGCCCGGTGCCACCTTCCGCCTTGACCTCAACCCGACCGAAGGCGATGCGAACCGCGTCAATCTTCCGCACCCGGAAATCTTCGCCGCCTTGGTTCAAGGTGCAACCTTGCTGCTCGACGATGGCAAGCTCGAGTTGCGCGTCGAGGAATTCGGCCGCGATTTTGCCCTCACGCGGGTCGTCGTCGGCGGCCATTTGACCGATCGCAAGGGCGTGAATGTACCGAGCGTGTTGCTGCCGATTTCTCCGCTGACCGAGAAGGATCGGCGGGATCTGCAGTACGCGCTTGAGTTGGGAGTCGACTGGATTGCGCTGTCGTTCGTCCAGCGACCCGAGGACATCTTCGAGGCCCGCGCCATCATCGGCGACAAGGCCCTGATAATGACCAAGCTCGAAAAGCCGGCGGCGATCGATCGCCTCGATGAAATCGTCCGCGCTTCGGATTCCGTAATGGTGGCGCGCGGCGACCTTGGCGTCGAATTGCCGCCGGAGCGAGTGCCGATCCTGCAACGCGCGATCATCCGCGCCTGCCGTCGCGAAGGCAAACCGGTGATCGTTGCCACGCAGATGCTCGAATCGATGACCGCAAGCCCGGTGCCGACACGCGCGGAGGCCTCGGACGTTGCCAGTGCCGTGTTTCAAGGAGCCGACGCGGTGATGCTGTCCGCCGAGTCCGCGGCCGGCAAATATCCGGTCGAGGCCGTGACCATGATGGACCGCATCATCGGTCAGGTGGAGGCCGACCCCCACTACCGGGCATTGCTCGAAGCCGACCATGAACAGGCGCGTTCAACGGTCGCCGATGCGATCTGTGCCGCGCTGCGCCAGACAGCGCATATCGTTTCGGCCAAGGCAACGATTACGTACACGTCGTCGGGTGCGTCGGCGTTTCGCGCGGCGCGTGAGCGTCCGGAAGCCCCAATCCTCTCCCTTACGCCGAGCGCCCGGACTGCCGGTGAGCTGTGCGTTGTCTGGGGTGTCCATTCGCTGTTGACATCCGAAGCGCCCGACGTGGTCACGATGACCGACATGGCTTGCCGCGCGGCGTTGCAGGAGGGTTTTGCCGCCGCCGGCGATTACGTGGTGATCGCCGCGGGTGTGCCTTTTGGTCATTCCGGGACCACGAACCTGCTGCGCATTGCCAAGGTCGGCGCGCACGGCGTGGACGATGGACTGCCTCCGCGCAGTTAATCCTCGGCAGCGGCGCGGGCCTGGGAGTGCGGCGCAGACGCGTCTGCACTCCTGCCGTTGCGCTCGCCGCGCATGAACGCCGCAGTACGGACACGGGTCGCGCCCAGTCCAACCGGGATGCTGCCACCTGGGGACGGCGCGCACCGCATTGTTCTGCTGGGCCTTCGCGCGCCATCATGGCGGCACCGTATCCCAATCAGGGTGTAGTGTTTCCGTGTTGGGCCGCCACTTGGGAACCGGCGGTGGTACGGGACAAGGACGAGATCATGCCTGCGGTAGCGGCTTGGGATCGAAAGGCCACGGCCGAGGGTTTCCGGTGCATCGTTTGTTCTACGACAACCGCCTACATTGATCGCGAGGAGCTCTTCCGAACAAAGATGTATCGTTGTGCCTCGTGACTAACGTAGGTTTTTTTCCCCCGTTTCCTGATTTCACCCCTCACTTCTTCTTCGCCGGCGGCAGGTCGGTGCACACGCCCTCGAACAGCTCGGCGGCCATGCCGATCGATTCGCTCAGTGTCGGGTGCGGGTGGATGGTCTTGCCGATGTCGGTGGGCTCGCAGCCCATCTCGATGGCCAGGCAGACCTCGCTGATCAGGTCGCCGGCATGCGTGCCGACGATGCCGCCGCCGATCACGCGGTGGGTGGCTTCGTCGAAGAGCAGCTTGGTGAAGCCTTCATCGCGGCCATTGGCGATCGCCCGGCCTGATGCGGCCCATGGAAACACCGCCTTGCCGATCTTTAGGCCCTCGGCCTTGCACTGCTCTTCGGTCTTGCCGGCCCAGGCGATCTCGGGGTCGGTGTAAGCCACTGAAGGAATCTGCCGCGCGTCGAAGTAGGCCGCCTCGCCGTGCGCGGCTTCGGCCGCCACATGCGCCTCATGCACCGCCTTGTGCGCCAGCATGGGCTGGCCGACGATGTCGCCGATCGCATGGATGTGCGGCACGTTGGTGCGCAGTTGCTTGTCGACGTTGATGAAGCCGCGGTCGGTCACCGCGACGCCGGCCTTGTCGGCGCTGATCTTCCTGCCGTTGGGGCTGCGGCCCACGGCGACCAGCACCAGGTCGTAGACCTGTGGACCGTTCGGAGCCTTTTCGCCCTCGAAGCTGACCTCGATGCCGGCTTTCGTCGCCTTGGCACCGACCGTCTTGGTCTTCAGCATGACGTGGTCGAAGCGCTTGGCGTTGGCCCTCTCCCACACCTTGACCAGGTCGCGGTCGGCGCCCTGCATCAGGCCATCGAGCAGCTCGACCACATCGATGCGCGTGCCCAGCGTCGAGTACACGGTGGCCAGCTCCAACCCGATGATGCCCCCTCCGACCACCAGCATGCGCTTGGGGATGCGCTTGAGGAGCAACGCGCCGGTGGAGTCGACGATGCGCTCGTCCTCGGGCATGAAGGGCAGCTTCACCGCATGGCTGCCGGCGGCGATGATGGCCTTGGCGAACTGCACCACGCGCTTGCCACCATCAGCCGCCACCACCTCGAGGTGACTCGGGTCAAGAAAGCTACCGACGCCGGTGACCACCTCCACCTTGCGCGTCTTGGCCATGCCGGCCAGGCCACCGGTGAGCTTCTTGACGACGGCGTCCTTGAAGTCGCGCAGCTTATCGATGTCGATCTCGGGCGCGCCGTACTTGATGCCATGCTCGGGCAGGTGCTTGACTTCGTCCATCACCGACGCGGTGTGCAGCAGCGCTTTGGACGGTATGCAGCCGACGTTCAGGCACACGCCGCCGAGCGTTCCGTAGCGCTCGACCAGCACGGTCTTCATGCCCAGGTCGGCACTACGGAACGCGGCCGAATAGCCGCCCGGACCGGCGCCGAGCACGAGCATCTCGCATTCGACGTCGGCCTTGCCGCCGTAGCTCGCAGCGTTGGGGATCGGCGCGGCCGGCGCAGCCGGCGCGGCCGCGGCAGGGAGCTTGGCGGGTGCCGCGGGAGCCACCGCCGCGCCGGCGGCCTCGACGACCAGAAGCACCGAGCCCTCGCTGACCTTGTCGTTGACCTTGACCTTGATCTCCTTGACCACCCCGGCATGCGAGGACGGAATCTCCATCGAGGCCTTGTCGGACTCGACCATGACTAGTCCGGTGTCGACCGCAATTGTCTCGCCGACCTTGACCATCACCTCGATGACGGCGACGTCCTTGAAGTCACCGATGTCGGGAACCTTCACTTCCACCTGTTGGGCCATGACAGCACGCCTCTCAGAAGAGCACTCGCCGCATGTCGGCGAGCAAGTTGGCAAAATGGACGTTGAAGCGTGCCGCCGCGGCGCCGTCGATCACGCGATGGTCCCATGAGAGCGACAGCGGCAAAGTGAGTCGCCAGGTCGCGTTCTTGCCGTCGCTGGAGTACTGCTTCCAGTAGCTCTTACACACACCCATGATCGCCAATTCGGGCGCATTGATGATGGGCGTGAAGTAGATGCCGCCGATGCCGCCCAGCGATGAAATCGTGAACGTGCCACCCGACATCTGTTCTGGCTTCAACTTGCCGTCGCGCGCCAGCTTGGCGAGCTCGCCCATCTCCTTAGCGATTTCAGGAATGGTCTTCTTGTCGACGTCGCGGATCACCGGCACCATGAGTCCGTTGAGCGTGTCAGCGGCGAAGCCGATGTGCCAGTAGTTCTTCAGCACCAGGCTGTCGCCCTCCAGACTCGCGTTGAACTCGGGGAACTTCTTCAGCGTGGCCACCGCCGCCTTCATCATGAAGGGCAGGATGCTGATCTTCACGCCGGTCTTCTCCAGCTCTTTGTTCATCTGCACGCGAAACGCCTCGAGGTCGGTGATGTCGGCCTCGTCGTGCGTGGTGACATGCGGAATCATGACCCAGTTGCGGTGCAGATTGGCCGCCGAGATCTTCTTGATGCGCGAGAGTTCCTTGCGCTCGATGGGGCCGAACTTAGCGAAGTCCACCTTGGGCCAGGGCAGCAGGTCGACGCCGCCGACACCACCACCGCTAAGCGCAGCGGCCTTGGCTGCCGGGGCTGCGGCAGCGCCGCCGCCCTTTGCGAACGCCTCGACATCGGCGCGCACGATGCGGCCATGCTCGCCGGTGCCCTTGACACGGCCGAGATCGATGGCCAGCTCGCGCGCCAGTTTTCGCACCGCCGGCCCGGCGTAGGCCAGTGCGAATGCGGCTTCGTCGATCGCCCCTGCGGAAGCGGTTGCCGCGGGCGCCGGCGCTGCCGCAGCCACCGCAGCCGCAGCAGCACTGGGCGCCGCCGCTGCAGCGCGCGCGTCCCCCGTGGCCAGCGTCATGATGACGCTGCCTTCGCTGACCTTGTCGCCCAGCTTGACGCGGACCTCTTTGACCACACCCGAGAGCGGCGCGGGCACGTCCATCGTCGCCTTCTCGGATTCCAGCGAGACCAGCGGGTCCTCGGCCTTCACGGTCTCGCCGACCTTGACGAAGATCTCGATCACCGGCACGTCCTTGAAGTCGCCAATGTCGGGCACGCGCACCTCGGCGAGG
>DATNJE010000167.1:0-6071 GCA_035604095.1 Terriglobales bacterium | reverse complement strand
GATGGGAAGCTTGCGAAAGCCGTCCTCCGCGGCATAGACGGAGAGGGTGAGCAGGGCCGAGAGCGCGCCCGCCGCGACGCCCACCAGCACGCAGCCCAGCAGCCCCAGCGGCCCAATGAAGACGGGATGGGCCGGAACCGGAAACAGCGGCCCCAGACCGATGATGTGACGCCGGACCGCCGCTGCCGTGGCGCTGGCCAGCGCCACCGGAATAAGGCTGCGCGGCTTCCACTCGAACAGCAGCAGTTCGACGGCGAGCAGGACCGCGGCCACCGGGGAGGCGAACGTGGCCGACATCCCTCCGGCGGCGCCGGCCACCAGTAAGGTCTTGCGCTCGGCGCTGGTCAGGTGGAAGAGCTGGGCGATGATGGAGCCTAATGCGCCGCCGGTCATGATGATCGGCCCTTCGGCGCCGAACGGGCCGCCCGAACCGATGGAAATGGCGGAGGAGAGGGGCTTCAGCACGGCCACGCGCGGCTCGATGACGCTGGCGTTGATCAGGATGGCCTCGATGGCCTCGGGGATGCCATGGCCGCGGATGCGCTCCGAGCCGTAGCGTGCCATCACCCCGATGATGAGCGCCCCCGCGATGGGCACCAGCACCACAAAAACTCCCAGATGGTTGCCGGCCGGCGAGACCAGAGAGCTGTTCCAGCGCCCAAAGAAGAAAAGATTGGTGAACAGACCGATGAGCCGGAGCAGCCCGAGAGCCACGAATGCGCTCAGCGCGCCGATCACCGTGGCCAGCAGCGCGATGGGAAGCATGCCGGCAGTGGTGGTGAAATCGCCGAGTCTGCCCGGCGCCTTAGCGGATGGAGGGATCTTCTCGTCTTCGTTCGGAATCATCGTGGCATCGGCTTAGAGGCATCGCCGGAGCGGCCCCTTTATGCCGTGTCTATATCGTAACACGATGTGTATTGGCGTAGGCTCAGCCGCCCCGGCTGCGCAGAGCACGGCCCGCCGGTTGCTTACACTTTGAGCTGGGCCCGGGTGCGAAGGATCTCCAGCAGGTGAGCGCGTGAGAGAACGCCCTCCAGATGGCCGTTGGAGGCAACCGGCAACTGGTTGATGTTCTCACGGGCCATGGTCTCGAGCGCCTGCACGACCGGCGCATCCGGCGACACCACCTGGAGCTGCGCCAGCGGGCGCATGGCTTGCTCGACCGTGGTCAGCGGCCACATCCGGCGCTCGACCCGGCTGATGTCGGCGGGCGTGATCAGGCCGGCCATCTGCGCTTGCTTCTGCACCATGAAGCAGCGCTGGCCGGTGCGCAGCAGGTGCTCATCCACCAGGGTTTGCAGGTTGGTGGTGGCATCGACGACGGCACAGTTGCGCTCCATCACGTCGCGAACCTTGATGCCGCTCAGGGCGTGCATGATCTCCACCTGTACCCGGCTGGAACGCGCGGCGTCGAGCAGGAACCATCCGATAAAGGCGATCCATAGCCCGTCGAAATAATCCTTATTGAAGAACTTGAACAATCCGGCGACGATGAAGAGGAAGGCGAACATCTGCCCCACGCCGGCGGCGATGCGCGTTGCGCGCTCAATGCTGTGGGTAACCCACCAGGCGGCGGCGCGAAAAACGCGTCCGCCGTCGAGCGGGTACGCGGGAACCAGGTTGAAGGCCCCCAGCATGAAATTGATGTATCCGAGCCAGCCCAGCATCGCGACCAGCGGCGAAGCCGCAGACGACATTGGTCCCACCCAGCCCATAGCGTGGGCCAATCCGAGACAGAGCAGACCCAGGGCGAAGCTGACTAATGGGCCGGCCAGCGCCATCCAGAACTCGGTCTTGGCGTCGGGGCTCTCGCGCTCCATCTGTGAGACGCCGCCCAAGGCGAACAGTACAATGGATGGCACCCGGATCCCGCGGCTCTGCGCGACTAGCGAGTGCCCCAGCTCGTGCAGCACGATGCAGATGAAGAAAAGGAGCGCGGTCAGGATCGCGGTCCCCCAAACCACGCTTGGGCTCCAGTCGCGGTGCACGGTCGCAAACTGCCCAGAGAGCGAAAACACGATCAGAATGGCGATGAGGAACCAGCTATAGTGCAGGCCAATGCGGATGCCGAAGACCCGTCCGAGCTGTACCTGGGCTTGCATGACTGCTATTAAGATGACTGCTTCCCGGCATCGGTTTTAGCTTTTTGTGCGTCTAACAGGCAGGAGCAGATTCCCCGGTAATCGTTGTCTGGAACGGCGGCGCAACTTTCTTCCAACTCCGGGGTTTGTTCCTGGTTAAAGACAGAGTGTTTTCGATTCCCTAAGGGCAGAGGAGATTGCGCGATGAGAGTCACGGGCAGTAGGGCTTGGAGTTCAGCATTGCTGGCGGTAGTGCTGGTGGGGTTGGGAGTGGGGGGATGCGGATTTGGCAACAACAACGGCGTCACCCCGGGACCCACGCCGCAGCCGGGCTCGGAATTCGTTTTTGTTCCCGATGCCGTCAACAACATCCTGAACGTGCTGGTGATCGGCCCCGATGGGTCGTTCAACCCCGGTCCGGTGCCGGTTGTCGGAACCGGTGTGGCGCCGGTGTGGGCGGCGGTCGATCCCAACAACCAGTTCGTTTACGTGACCAACTTCACCAGCAACACGGTATCGGCGTTTACGCTCAATACCACGTCCGGCGTGGTGGCCGGGGTGGGCGGCATCGCCGCGGGGACCGGTCCCGGTGCGGTGGCGGTGGATCCCTCGGGCAAGTTCGCGTACGTGGCTAATGACGTCGGCATCAACCTTCCCGGAAGCGTCTCCGCGTACTCGATCGGCGCCACCGGCGCGCTGACGGCTGTGGCGGGCTCGCCGTTTGCGGCCGGAACGAACCCGCAGCAGGGCATCGCGGTGACCGCCGGGTTTGTCTACGTTACCAACTTCGGCAGCAGCAACGTGAGCGCCTACAGCCTCAATCCGGGCACGGGAGTGCTGAACCCGCTGGCGACCCCAACTTTCGCGACCGGCTCGGGACCGGTGTCGCTGGCCATGGATCCTGCCGGCAAGTTTCTGTTTACCGCCAATTCGAACACCAATAACGTTTCCGCGTTCACGGTGAATGGTGACGGTTCGCTCAGCCCGGTGCCAAGCTCGCCTTTCACAGCGGGAAACTCGCCCCAGTATCTGGTGACCGACCGCACCGGGGCGCATCTCTATGTGGTCAACGTCAATGACGGCACGGTCGAGGCTTACACCATCGCCGGCAACGGCGCCCTGACGCTGCTCAACCTTTATGCCACCGGCCCCGGGCCGGAAGGACTGGCTGTGGATGCGGCCAACAAGTTCCTGCTCGTAGCCAACTGTGCCGGCGGCAGCCTATCGGGATTCAGCATCAACGGCGACGGGACGCTGACCTCGCTGGGCGCTCCTCTACTTCTTGGCGGCTGCCCCCAGGCGGTGGCGATGACACACTGATCCAGGCGGGCGTGCGACTTTCCGCTAGCGGATAGCCTGCCCCGAGCGAAGTCGGGGGGCGGATCGACGCGGATCAAAACCAGACCAGAAAGATCCGCGTTCATCCGCGTGAATCCGCGGCGAATGAACTTCCGGTCGATTCTGCTAAACTCGTGGTTTGTGCCATGCCCGAGAGTGCCCAGAGCGCACAGACCATCCAAGTCAAGCTCCCCGACGGGAGCGTGAAGGAAGTCCCCAAGGGCACCAGGCCGCTCGATGTCGCGCGGGAGATCTCACCGCGCCTGGCCGATGCCGCCCTGGTTGCAAAATCCAACGGCACGCTCATCGACCTGACCCGACCGCTCGAAAAAGACACCGAGCTGCGCATCCTGACCAACCGCGACCCCGAGGCGCTCGAGGTCTTCCGCCATTCCTCGGCGCACCTGCTGGCCGCGGCCGTGCTCGAACTCTTCCCCGAGACCAAGCTGGGCCACGGTCCGGCGACCGAGAGCGGTTTCTTCTACGACTTCTATCGTCCTACGCCCTTCACGCCCGAGGACCTGGAGAAGATCGAGAAGAAGATGCAGGAGCTGGTGGAGAAGGACATTCCCTATGCGCGGGATTTTCTGCCGCGCCAGGAGGGTCTGGAGCGCTTCAAGTCGGAAGGCGATTTCATGAAGTGCCACTTCATCGAGCAGTTCACCGCGCCCGATGAGAAGATTTCGCTCTACCGCACCGGCAAGTTCGTGGATTTCTGCCGCGGGCCGCACATCCCGTCAACCGGCAAGGTCAAGGCCTTCAAGCTGCTGAACATCGCCGGCGCTTACTGGCTGGGCGACGAGAAGAACCCACAGCTCCAGCGCATCTACGGCACCTCGTTCTACAGCAAGAAAGAGCTGGACGACTACCTGCACAAGCTGGAAGAAGCCAAGCGCCGCGACCATCGTCTCCTGGGCAAACAGCTCGATCTCTTCTCCATCCAGGAGCTGGCCGGCCCGGGGCTGATCTTCTGGCATCCCAAGGGCGGCATCATGCGCAAGACCATGGAGGACTGGCTGCGCGACGAGTACCTGGAGCGCGGCTATTCGCTGGTCTACACCCCGCACGTGGCGCGGGTGGATTTGTGGAAGACCTCGGGGCACGAGGGCTACTACGCCGACAACATGTTTACCCCCATGAAGCTGGACGATGCGGACTACCGCATCAAGCCCATGAACTGCCCGTTCCACATCCTGATTTACAAGGACCAGCTCCGCTCGTACCGCGATCTGCCTGTCCGTCTGGGCGAGCTGGGGACGGTTTACCGCTACGAGCGTTCGGGGGTCATGCACGGCCTGATGCGGGTGCGCGGCTTCACCCAGGACGATGCCCACATCTTCTGTACTCCGCAGCAGATTGAGGACGAGATCGTCGGCTGCATGGATTTCGCGCTGGCGGTGCTGAACACCTTCGGCTTCACCGAATACCAGGTGGAGCTCTCCACTTGGGACCCGAAAGACCGCAAGAACTTCCTGGGGACGGACGAGCAGTGGGAGCTGGCCAACCGCTCGCTCGAGAACGCCCTCAATCGGCGCAACGTGCCGTACAGGATCATTCCTGGCGAGGCCGCGTTCTATGGGCCGAAGATCGACGTCAAGCTGGTGGACGCGATCGGCCGCCTGTGGCAGCTCTCCACCATTCAGTTCGACTTCAATCTGCCGCAGCGCTTCGACCTGGAATACGTCGGCGACGACGGGCAGCGCCACCAGCCGCTGATGGTCCATCGCGCGCTGTGGGGATCGGTGGAGCGCTTCTTCGGCGTGCTCATCGAGCACTACGCCGGCGCGTTCCCGCTGTGGCTCTCGCCGGTGCAGGTGGTGGTGGTGCCGATCAGCGAGCGGCACCACGAATACGCGG
Source organism: Terriglobales bacterium (assembly GCA_035604095.1). Classification (GTDB taxonomy): domain Bacteria; phylum Acidobacteriota; class Terriglobia; order Terriglobales; family Acidobacteriaceae; genus JAHFUA01. Next base: position 795 of record DATNJE010000167.1, on the reverse strand, counting down.
AGAAGGTCGGGACGCAATTACGCGAGGCTGGCGCGCGAGTCCACGTGGACAGCCGCAACGAGAAGATGAACGCCAAGATCCGCGAACACGCGCTACAGAAGACGCCCTACATCGCCGTGGTGGGGGACAAGGAAGCGCAGGCCGGCTCGGTCAACGTCCGCACCCGCGGCAAGGAAAAGACCGACGACATGCCGGCGGTGGAGTTCGTGGCCAAGGTCTGCCAGCTCATCGCGGAAAAAGCAACAAACCTTTAGCCCACGGATTTTCACGGATAGGTACGGATCATTTCTGGTTTTCTCGTTCCGTTCACATCCGTGTAGATCCGTGGCCGATTTCCTTATCAGGGAATGGCCGGATGGCGGAATCACCGCTGGCCGGATTCTCACCGTGTTCCCACTTCGTCACCGTTACAAACCGGCTGAACGGGATTAGAGTACCAGTATGCGTTTGGTTAGGCTTGCCTGGCTCTTCATCGCTCTCTTCTTCGTCACCTGGGGATGGATCTTATGGAAGGCGCCAAAAGGCCAGGCCGATGATCACCCGCAGCCGCCTGCCGATCTTGCTGAAATCGTGAAGAAGCAGTTCGGCTCCTGCTTTGAAGTTGCCAGCGAACGTACTGCCATCAAAACGAACTATCTGCATCCCCAAACCGGAGGGCTGCCTTGGGTGATTTTCCTGACCGCTGACCTGGACGGCGATGGCGTGGAAGACGCCGTGATCGTCGCCCGCTGCAAGACACCGCTCAGGGACGAAGTTAGCCACAACTACCGGGTGATCGATCCCTGCTATACGAAT
>DATNJE010000166.1:0-15065 GCA_035604095.1 Terriglobales bacterium | reverse complement strand
GAAGTGCGACCGACCGGAGGGAGGGAGCACGAGTCGAGGGATCTGCATTTGTGCGCTCTCAACAACTGCAGATCGCTCGCGGCGCGCTCGCCTCGCAAGCTCAGGCGGGATTTATCTGGCCGCCTGGGCAGAGCGGAACTGCGGCAGGACTTCGCGCTCGTAGATCTCCAGCGTCCGCTCTTCCTCGCCGCACATGAGATAAATGTTGAACTGGGTCACGCCCACCGACGCCAGTTTGCGCAGCTTCTCGCGGTGTGCCTCGACGGGCCCGACCACGCAGAAGCGGTCTACCACCTCATCGGACACGAAATCGGCGTTATCGCTGCCCACCTTGCAGTGGTGCTGATAGTCGTAGCTGCCGCGGTCGCGCACGTAGGAGGTGAGCGCCGACGGCAGTTCCTGCTCTGGGTATTTCGACAGCAGGTCCACCACGTGATTCGACACCAGGGCAGGAAACCAGCGCACATGCTCGCGCGCCGTTTCCAGATTCTCCGCGACCCACACCGGCGCCGCCGCCATCACCTCGATCGACTTGGGATCGCGCCCAGCCTGACCCGCGCCCTCCTTCACGAACGCCATACACCACTCGATCAGGTCGGGATCGGCGAATTGCAGAATGATCCCGTCGGCCACGCGCCCCGCCATGTTCAGCACCTTCGGCCCGTAGCCTGCGACCCACACCGGCGGCGATCCTTCCGCCCAGGCGATGCGCGTGGGCTGGCCGTCGTACTGGATCTCGCGTCCGGCGGTCAGATCGCGGAAGGCTTGGATCGATTGTTCCAACTCCTTGGGCGTGACCGGTTTCTTGCCCAGCACGCGGCGGGAGCTGTCGCCGCGTCCGATGCCCAGGTCCATGCGCCCGCCGGAGATCAGGTTGAGCGTGGCGAACAGGCTGGCGGTCACGGTGATGTCGCGCACCGCGGGATTGGTCACACACGGCCCGATGCGCATGTGGCGGGTGTTGGCGGCCATCAGGGTCATCAACGGATAGGGTTCCATCCACAGCACGTGCGAGTCGAATATCCATGTGTATTCGAAGCCGGCTTGCTCCGCCTGGCGCGTCAGGCGGAGGATGCGCTCCACCGTCATGTCCGGCTTGAATGTGATGCCGAATTTCATGTGCCTCCCACCCGCGGGAAAAGTGGCGGAAATATAGCATAGAATGCAGCGTCAGCCGGATAACCACGGCGAGTGGTAGAGGATCAGTTTGGAATTCCTCGACTCGCTCGGATCGCTGACCCTGTGGCGTCGTGAGGCATAATGCCGCTCCGCGCAATCATGAGCATGTCACACCAGGACTGGGCGGCGTTTGCCAAGGCCATCATTTTCGCCGCAGCGATGTTCCTCGCAATATTGTACTTTCTTGAGTACAAAGGCTCATTGAAGAAAGCACATGCCGCCATCTGGAAGAAACCAAAACGCTGGCAGTTAATTACGCTTTGCGCTTTATGGGGTTTCATAATCGCGGGCGTGGTCCTGCTGGTTTGTACTCACAATTCAAACTGACTCACTCGGCGAGTCCATCGGAGGCATCGAATGGCGTTCGACATGGTCATCGCCAGCGGCACGGTCGTGACGGCAACGGATACCTACGCTGCCGACGTGGCCATCGAACAAGGGAAAGTGGTCGCCATCGGCCGGAGCCTGCCGCGCGAGAACGCCGGTCGCGTGATCGAAGCCGGCGGCAAGTACGTCTTCCCCGGCGGCATCGACGTGCACACCCATCTCGACATGCCCTTCGGTGGCACCACCAGCGCCGACGATTTCGAAACCGGCACCCGCGCCGCCCTGTTCGGTGGAACAACCACGCTGATCGACTTTGCCATCCAGTACAAAGGCCAATCGCTGCGCACCGCCTTCGATACCTGGATGCAGAAGGCCGCCTCGAAAGCTACAAGCGATTACGCCTTCCACTGCATCATCACCGACCTGCCGGACGCGCAATTGGCGGAGATGCCGGCGCTGGTTCGTGACGGCGTCAGCAGCTTCAAGCTGTTCATGGCCTATCCCGGCGTGTTCATGCTCGATGATGCCTCGATCTTCAAAGCCTTCCGCAGCGCCGCCAAGACCGGCGCCATGGTCTGCATGCACGCCGAGAACGGCGGCGCCATCGATGTGATCGTCAAGCAGGCACTGGCCGAAGGCAAGACCGCGCCCAAGTACCACGCGCTTACCCGTCCCACGACAGCCGAGGCCGAGGCCACGGCGCGCGCCATCGCGCTGGCGGAGATGGCGGGCGCTCCCGTCTACATCGTTCACTTGAGTTGCAACGACGCGCTCGAAAAAGTTCGCGAAGCCCGTGACCGCGGCCTGCCGGTCTACGCGGAAACCTGTCCGCAATATCTTTATCTTTCGATCGAGAACTTCGATGTCCCCGGCTTCGAAGGCGCGAAGTACGTCTTCACTCCGCCGCTGCGCGAGAAGTGGCACCAGGAAAAGCTGTGGCAGGGGCTGAAGCGTGACCACCTTCAAGTGGTCTCCACCGACCACTGCCCGTTCTGCTACAAGGAGCAGAAAGAAATGGGCGTCGGCGACTTCACCAAAATTCCTAACGGCGGTCCGGGCATCGAGCACCGCATGAGCCTGGTGTACTCGGGCGGCGTGGCGCAGGGCCGGTTTAGCGTGAATCGTTTCGTCGAGTTGGTCGCCACCACGCCGGCCAAACTCTTCGGCCTCTACCCGCGCAAGGGAACCATCGCCGTGAGCAGCGATGCCGATCTCGTAATCTTCGATCCCAAGCGCCAGCACACCATCAGCGCCAGGACTCACCACATGCGCGTGGACTACTCGATGTTCGAGGCAATCAAGGTCACGGGAATGCCTGATGTGGTGCTCTCGCGGGGGCGCGTCGTGATCGAAGGAGACAAGTTCCTCGGCCGCGCCGGACAGGGCGAATTTCTCAAGCGTGCCACCTACGCCGGGTTGTGATGCCAGCCGGAGGGTGCCCCACCCTTCGTGGTTTTCGAAGGGTGGGGATTTTTCAACGCCCCCACCCACAGGGCTTATTTGCCCATCGAATAGGTGCCGGTGCACGCCCAGTCAGCAGAGCCGTCTGCGTTGAGTTTTCCTGAACAGGTCCCAGAAGCCTTAACGCCCTTGTACTTTCCGGTGCCGCTCACAATCTTCCATTTATTGGAGGCGGGTTTGGTGATGTCGGTTGGGCGTGATTCCTCGTAGGTGTAGTAGACCTTGTCTCCGTTGTCCATGGTGACGTTGTAGCGGCCATGCGCAGTCATGGACGCTTTCCACGTCTCCTCGAATTCCGTATACTCGCCGGTTTTCTCCGCGAAGCCGCTGTCGCTGGCGGTCGCGTTGCAGGTTCCCTGGATGATCGAATAGGTGTGGTCGGGCACATCGCCAACGTTGAGCTTGTGCTCCGTCGCTGCTTTCGAGCAGTGCCACTTGGTGTCAACCTTTCCCTGGGCCATCGCCGCGGAGGCGAACAGCAGTAGGGAAAACACTACGAGCAAGAGTTTGCGCATTCTTTCTCTCCCTGTCGAGTTGTGATTGAAATGCAGCGCGGACTATAGGCCACTCGATGGGGGTTGGCAAGTGCCAGCAAGCGGTCCGGACGCAAGGATGGCCGGCAGGTCCCAACACGAGGACCCGGGCGTCACTTCTCCTTCAGCTTCAGTTTGCCTTTATTGTTTTCCAGGAATGCCCGCAGGTCCGCGCTGGCGTCCAGCAAGCGGATCCACTGCTCGTAGTAGAGCGTCACCGGAAAGCGGCCGAGGCCGTACACGCTGACGCCTCCTTTTTCACCGACGCGGAATTCCAGCGTGCCCGCACGTGTGCCCTTGCGCTCCAGTTCCGTCAGCCGTGCCTTCAGCTCCTCGTAAGTCGGTTCAGCCATCGCACTCTCCTTGAAGCGGGGAATTCTAGAAACTTAGGTGTTTTGCGGGGAGACCGTGCTGTTGAACATAATGCGCCAGAACTTCCATTTGCCATCGGCCTGCCGTTTAAGAATCCAAAGGTTCTGCACGCTTACCTGTTCAACCCCGCCGCCCGACTTGGATGTTCGCGTACCGGTTACAGTCGCGCGAGCAAATCCCCAATTCCCTGCGGTTTCGACCTCATCGTAATCCAGGGCGTATTTTAGTTCAAACGTCGCGTGGTAATCGTGGGCGAGGCGGCGGATCTCGTCATTGCCGACGATGGGAAGGCGATTGGGAGGCATGATGACTACATCGGGAGCCATGGTGGCCGCACATCCATCCGGATCCCCGGCGTTTGCCGCTCCGAAGTATTCCTCCCCCAGCTTCTTGATCGCCTTCGCGTCATCGTCGGTGGTTGGATTGGTGTCCATGAGTATTTACCCCCGTCGGTGGCATTAGCTCAGAACGTCGGGATTGTATATGGCAAAGGCCCGCAGCCGCCTGCAAGCGTTATAAACTGTTGGCATGAAGCCGGAGCCCGCGCCCGTCCGCCGCATGAAGACCTACACCGGGGCCACCGGCTACGTGTACCAGTACTACTTCGTGGGCAAGCGCCCGGCGCCGCCGCCCGAGGGCCCGGCGGTCGAGTTCATCTTCGACGTCAGCGCCGACCGCAAGACCACCTTCTCCACCAGCGTCTTCCTGAAGCCGGAAGCGCTACGGGCCTGGGGCGCCGTGCACGACCGCGAGCTCACCGAGACGGAGCAGTACGCCGCCGCCAAGATGCGCCTGCTGCGCGCCTTTGACGAGGTGGAAGGGATGATCGAGCACGGCCGGAGGCTGGTGATCGACGGCGAGAACATCAGGGAGCTGCTGGAGCCGCTGGGAATCGGGTGATCGGGTCATCGGGCGATCGGGTGATCTGAAATGCGGACCCCGCTTCACGTGGTCGGGCGGGCATGGCCTGGTGTGATAACGGTCACACGCCCATGTGATTGTGGGACTACTGCCGGTTGAGCGCGGTCCCTACTATAATCCTTTGAGCATCCCGCCTGGGGCAGCCCGTCCGGAGTGGGGCCGGTCTGCGTGGCGGAAACTGAGAGCTTATGCCCCTGTTCTGGTTGCGCGTCGCGGTGGGCTTTTACGGCCTGGGACTGCTCTATGCCCTGCTGGCGCTGGTCCGCCGCCACGAGATCATCTCCCGCATCATCATGCCGGTGATCGGCATCGCCTTTGTCCTGCACTTCGTCTCGCTCACCGAGCACTACGTCAACGTGGGCCGCCTGATGCCGGATTCGATCCACACCTCGGAATCCCTGCTGGCGTTCCTCATCATGGTGTTCTTCACCGTGGTCTACGTGCGCTATCGCACCACCGCCCCGGGGATCTTCGTCTTCCCGCTGGTGTTTCTGCTGACGTTCTCGGCCGCGGTGGGTCTGAAGCCGCCGCAGTTTACTTCGCCGGTGCTGCGCAGCGGCTGGATCTTGGTACACGTTGCGCTGATCTTCACGGGCTACGCCGCGCTGTTCTTCAGCTTCGCCGCAAGCTTGCTCTACCTGCTGCAGGAGCGGACGCTGAAATCGAAGCGGGGGGGCGGGCTGATGTCGCGGCTGCCGGCGCTGGAAGTCATCGACCAGATGGGCTATCGCTCGCTCCTGCTGGGCTTCCCCTTCATGACCTTCGGGATCGTGGCCGGGTCGGTGATCGCGCAGTCGGAGTTCGGCTCGCACTACTTCCTCGATCCCAAGATCGTGCTCTCGCTGCTGATGTACGCGGTGTACATGCTGCTGGTGTACACGCGCTGGAACTCGGGCTGGCGCGGACGGAAGGCGGCGTATCTTTCGACCTTTGCCTTTCTCGCGGCCATCGTCGCCTGGGCAGCGAATTACGTTAGCGGTGTGCACAGGTTTATCGCCCCATGAACCGCTTCCTGCTCATCGGCGTGAACCACAAGACAGCGCCAGTCGAGGTGCGCGAGCGGCTGGCCATCCCCGAGTCGCGCTTGCCGGAAGCCACCAAGCGGCTGGCCGGGCATCCCGGCATCGAGGAAGCAATGATCGTCTCCACCTGCAACCGGGTGGAACTGCTGGCGCGCGCACAGAACGGCACCGCCGACTTGCGCAGTTTTATCCGCGATTACTTCCAGGTCGAACCCTGCACTGTGGAGCAGCACCTCTACGAATACCGCGAGCGCGAGGCGGTGCGGCACTTGTTCCGCGTGACTTCGAGCCTGGATTCGATGGTGGTGGGCGAGCCGCAGATCTTGGGACAGGTGAAGGAAGCTTACGCGGTGGCGCGCGGTGTGGGCGCCGTCAACTCGCACCTGGACGCGTTGGTCACCCGCGCCTTTGCTGTGGCCAAGCGAGTGCGCTCTGAAACGGCTATCGGAACCTCAGCCGTGTCAGTGGCGTCAGTAGCGGTGGAGCTGGCGCAGAAGATTTTCGGCTCGCTCGAAGGTCGCGCCGTGTACCTGATCGGGGCCGGGAAGATGAGCGAACTGGCGGCGCGGCACCTGCTGGCGCACGGCGCCGGGTCCATCTTCGTAGCCAACCGCACGTACGAGAAGGCACTGGAGATGGCGGAGCGCTTCCACGGCAACGCAATACACTTCGACAAGCTCTACGAGACCGCCGACAAGGCCGACATCGTTATCACCTCCACCGGGGCGCCGCACGCCATCTTCCGCCGCGAGCACGGCGAGCGTTTCCTGGCCCGCCGCAAGAACCGTCCCATGTTCTTCATCGACATCGCCGTGCCCCGCGACGTCGATCCGGCGATGAACGATCTGGATGGCATCTTCGTCTATGACATCGACGACCTGCAGCAGGTGGCGTCGGCGCACGTGGCCGACCGCAAGAAAGAGGCGGAGCGCGCCGAGCAGATCATCGAGATCGAGGTCGACCGCTTCGCCGCCCGCCTGCAGACCAGCCACGTGGTGCCCACCATCGTTTCCTTGCAGGAGCATCTGGAGAACATACGCCAGGCGGAAGTCGAGCGCCTGCGCGGGCGCTTCGGCCAGACCACGCCCGAGCAGGATGCGGCCATCGAAGCGCTTACTCGCGGCATCATCAACAAGATCCTGCACACTCCCATCACCACGCTGAAGAGCGCGGCGCGCGACCAGGGCGAAGGCCCGGTGGTGGAGCTGATCCGCCGCATCTTCAACCTCGAAGACAAAACCAAAGCCGCCTCCGACGGCTCCAAGGACTAGATGGCGAGGCTGCGCATTGGCTCCCGTGGGTCGCAACTGGCCTTGTGGCAGGCGAACCACGTCTCCGGCCTGTTGCGCGCGCAGGGGCATCAGGTCGAGATCGAGGTCATCAAGACCACCGGCGACAAGATCACCGAGGTCGCTCTGGCGCAGGTCGGGACCAAGGGCATGTTCACCAAGGAGATCGAAGAAGCGCTGGCCGAGCGGCGCGTGCACCTCGCGGTCCACAGTCTGAAGGACCTGCCGACGGAGCTGGCGACCACCTTTACGCTGGCCGCGGTGATGACGCGTCAAGACCCGCGCGACGTCTTTCTCTCGCTGCGCTACAACCGGTTCACCGAACTGCCCCAGGGCGGGCGCGTAGGTACCAGCAGCCTGAGGCGGCAGGCGCAGATCAAGTCGGTACGGTCGGACCTGAACATCTTTCCCCTGCGCGGCAACGTGGACACGCGGCTGCGCAAGCTCGAGAGCGGAGAGTTCGACGCCATCATCCTGGCCGCCGCCGGCCTCAATCGCCTGGGACGCACCGAGCGCGTGCGCGAAGTCCTGCCGGTGGACGTCATGTGTCCTGCCGTCGGGCAGGGAGCGCTGGGCATTGAAGCCCGCGCGGACGATGCCGCCACGGTGAAGGATCTGGCCTTCCTTGACGACATTGCTTCCCGTCGCACCACCGCCGCGGAGCGCGCCCTGCTGCGAACTCTCGGCGGCGGCTGCCAGGTACCCATAGGAGCGTATGCTGAAGCTGTGGACGGCGCGCTAAAGCTGACCGCCATCGTGGCCCAGCCGGATGGCTCCGAGGTGCTGCGCGAGCAGCAGACGGGCAGCGATCCCGAAGAACTGGGCGCGCGCGTGGGCAAAAGACTGCTGGCGCGCGGCGCCGATGCTATCCTGCGCGCAGTGTACGGAGAGGCGGCGGCAGCGCCGCAACAGCCATGAACGGCAAATCCCAACCTAAACGTTCGCACGCGGCCGAGAAGCCGCTGGCGGGCGAGCGCGTGCTCATCACCCGCGCCAAGGACCAGGCCGGCAGCCTGGCCGAGGAACTGGAAGCGCTGGGAGCGGCGGTGGTCGAGATCCCCGCCATCGAGATCCGTCCGCCGGCATCTTACGTAGCGCTCGATGCCATGCTCAACAACATCGAGAACTACGACTGGCTCATCCTGACCAGCGTCAACGGCGTGGAAGCGCTGTTTGCGCGTATGCAGACCCTGGGATTCGGCCCGGAGAAGCTGCTGCATCTGAACATCGCCGCCATCGGTCCGGCCACGCGCGAGAAAATTGAAGAGCGCGGCCTGCCGGTGGACGTGATGCCGGAGAAGTACGTCGCGGAATCCGTCGTGGAAGCCCTGTGGGAGCAGGTGCGCGGCACTCGCGTGCTGCTGGTGCGCGCCAAGGTGGCGCGCGACGTGATCCCGGAGGAGTTGCGCAAGGCGGGCGCGCGGGTGCACGTGGTCGAGGCTTACGAGACGGTGGTGCCGGAGGAATCGCGCGCGCGCCTGCAAAAGGTGCTGAGTGATCCGCGCCAGCGTCCGACGGCCGTAACCTTTACCAGTTCATCGACGGTGCGGAACTTCGTGGCGTTGCTGGGGTCCGACGAGCCGGCGAAAATCCTTCATGGCATCACCACCGCCTCTATCGGCCCGGTGACTTCGGCCACGCTGCGCGAACTGGGTTTGCACGTGGACGTCGAGGCGCAGGAATTCACCATCCCGGGGCTGGTAAAAGCGCTGGTCGAGCGAAAATAGCTCTTCGGCCAAAACGCCACGGATTAGCACGGATGAAACCCGGATAGGAGTCCCATCCGTGACGATCCGTGGAAATCTGTGGCCTTTTTTTCTGAAATTCAGAAGTGGTCGTCCTGCCGGGCTTCGACCGAAGCTGGCTCGGCGATGCCGCCGGAGATGCGTCCCCAGGCGCTGGTCTGCCAGTTGTCGCGATGGCTGGCGGGCGGGAACCAACCCGGCAGACTGAAGTGCAAGTAGTGGCCGAGCGCGTGGACATACGGTTCATACATCCCGCGCAGCTTGTCCAGCTTGGCTTCAGCGGCGCTGCCCTCTTCCAGCTTCCATCCCGCTTCCGCCAAGGCGGCGCGCAATTCGGACACCTGCTCCGAGGGCAGCCGCTCGCGCCCATACGCGGGCGCGGCGCTAAAGATCTGTGCCAGATCGACGACCGCATGCCGCGCTACCGCGAAGGTGAGCTGGGCCTGGCGCCGGGGCATGTTCTCCATCCCGACGATCGCCAGCGTGCAAGTATCGAGGATGGTGGTCAGCGCGGCCAGCCAGTTTTGGTTATCGTGCTGCGAGCGGAAATAGCAGAGCACGGGGTAGGACAGGTGGCTCTCCAGCAGTTCGGCCGACCAGCGCTCCCAATCGCGCAACAACTGATGTAACGCTTCCCGGCCGTGATCGGACGCATGTCTCCGCAGCAGTTCGATCGCGGAGGGCGGCGAGCCGGCGCGCGCATCCAGGAGCGTGATGTTAACCTCGCGCCGCGAAAACGCCTGAAAAATCGTGGGCAGATAGCCGATCACCAGCGCCAGAAAGCCGAAACCCATCCCCGACTCCACCACGGTGACGAAGCGCGCCAGCGGGCTGCGCGGCGTGACATCGCCCAAGCCCAGGGTGAAGAACGTGGTGCCGCTCATGTAGAGGTCGGTCCAGAATCCGCCGGGCAGGCCAGGGGTCGCCACGATCATGCTGGAGCCGGAGGCCCAGTGCACCAGGGCAAAGCCGGTCACCAGCAGCACGGCCCAGGCCACGAGCAATCCCAGCAGCGACAGCGGGCCGAAGTAGCTCAAGCAGGATTCGCGGCGCTTCACCGGCTGTACGTGGCCAAGCAGCGCGGCCCACGGTTTCCAAGTCGCGCGATAAAAAAGGCGTGTGAAGCGGAAATGCCGGGTGACGCGCCGCGGCAGAACGACCGTCTCGAAGGCTTCCCAGAGCACGGCCACGATGATCGCGATTCCTGCGGCGGCGGCGATTGCGTGCATGGTGCTCCTTGCGCCTAGCGCGCGGGCTCCGGGGTCTCGCGCGGCGTCAGCGCGATTTCCAGTTTTTCGGCGCCACGCAACGCCACCAGCCGGGTGAGCGCGCCGATGCGGACGTCGGTGAGCAGGCGCTGCAAGTCGTCGATCCCGCTGACACGCTGCCCGTCGAAGGACACAATGATGTCGCGCTCGCGCACCCCTGCCTCAGCCGCCGGGCTCGCGGGCTCGACCGTGAGTACCAGGATGCCGCGGTCCTGCTCGATCGTGTGGAAGCGCACCAGCTTGCGGGGCAGGGAAATGGTCTGCCCGACCACGCCGATGTAGCTGCGCTTGATGCGGCCGTCGCGGATCAGCCGTCCGGTGACGAACTTGGCGGTGTTGATGCCGATGGCGAAGCAGATGCCCTGCGCCGGGCGGATGGTGGCGGTATTCACGCCCACCACGCGGCCGTCGGCGGTGACCAACGGCCCGCCGGAGTTGCCGGGATTGAGGGCCGCGTCGGTCTGGATAATGTCGTCGATCAGGCGGCCCGCGCTGGAGCGCAGCGAGCGTCCCAGCGCGCTGACCACACCTGCGGTCACGCTGGATTCGAAGTCCAGCGGATTGCCGATGGCAACCACGAGTTGTCCCACGCGCACCTGCGCCGAGTCGCCCAATTCCGCGGTCGCCAGCTCGGGGGCGTCGATGCGCACGACGGCCAGATCGCTGCCGGGGTCGTCGCCGATGAGCGTCGCCGGGTAGCGGCGGCCATCGGCCAGTGCAACGTCGATGCGCTCGGCGCCGTGGACTACGTGGCGGTTGGTGAGCAGGAAGCCGTCCGGCGTGAACACAAAGCCCGAACCGCCGCCGCGGGCCTCGCGCGCGCCCCGGGGCGTCGCCACCCGGTGCCGCACTTCCACGTTGACCACGGCAGGGCTGACCTTGTCGGCCGCCGCAACCACCGCCTGCGAGTAGGCGTCGAGCAGGGCGTTGTCGTCCAGCGTTTGCGGGCCGGAGAGAAATTCAACTGAGTGCATGAGCAATGGATGCGGCAGGCAGGGTGGAAGGTGCAGACAGCATTCAGCAATCAGCACTCAGCATTCAGCAACCCAGGAAAAGCCGCCACGGATTCAACGGATCTGAACGGACTAACCGTTAATCCGTGGCTGTCGGTTTGTCGTCCTCTTTGCTGTGGCAGATTGCTGAATGCCGACTGCTACTCCAGCGTGCAACTGCAATCGGCGGGCGGGACGTACTTCTTCAGGAAGTTGGCTACGCGCTTGTAAGCGTCGATCTGGTTCTCGATGCGGGCGAAGCCGTGGCCCTCGTTTTCGTACACCTTCAACTCCACCACCCCGCCGCGCTTCTTGATCGCCTCAGCCACTTGTGCGGATTCTTCTTCCGGGCAGCGCGGATCGTGTGCTCCAGCCAGCAGCAGCAGCGGCGCCTTGATGCGGTCCACAAAGAAGATGGGCGAGCGTTGCTCCCACAGCGCCTTGTTCTTCTCCGGATCGCCCATGGTGGCCAGGTCGTATTGCTGCAGCAAGGGATCTTCGTTCTTCACTTCGGTGAACCAGTTGACGAAGGGCACGATGGGCACGCCTGCGGCCCACTCGTCGGGCTGCTTTGTGACGCCCATCATAGTCAGATAGCCGCCGTAGCTGCCGCCCATGAGCACGATCTTCTGGGGATCTGGATAGCCAGACTTCTTGATCCACTCGGCCGCGGCCAGCACGTCGGCCAGATCGCCGCCGCCCATATCGAAGCGGTTGGCGTCCATGAACTCCTTGCCATAGCCGGTCGAGCCGCGGTAGTTGGGCGCGATCACCAGGTAGCCGGCGTTGGCCAGAAATTGCACGATGCGGTCGAAGTCGTTCTGCGTCTGCGCCGTCGGCCCGCCGTGCACGTACACCACGGCGGCGTTGCGGCCGTCCCGCGGCATGTTGTAGGGCACATAGACGAAGGCGGAGATGGTCCACTTGCCGTCGGTGCTGGGGTAGTGGACGAGGAACGGCTTCACCAGGTCGCTCGAGCGCACGCCGCCGACCAGCGAGTGCGTCACCTGGTGCGAATGTTTGCCGGCGAAGGTATAGACCCAAACGTCGTTCGGCGAATCCGCACCGTTGTGGTAGTAGAGCAGCCGCGAACCGTCGCGCGTGAACGCCGATTCGGCGCCGCCCAGCGAGTTCACGCCCGCGGGCAGCGGAAGTGTCTGCGAGCGGTGCGTGGCAACATCATGAAGCACCGCCTGGATGTCGCCGTCCACGTTGACGGTCCAGGTGACTTGGCGTCCATCGGGCGAGAAAAATCCGGCCGAGACCTCCCACTTCTCCTGCGTGAGCCAGTCGATCTTTTTCGACGCGATGTCGAGCAGGCCGACGTTGTCGTAACCGTTCGCGGCGTTCGAAGTGATCAGCAGCTTCTTGCCGTCGGGAGACCAGTCGGCGGCGCTGAAGTTGTGCTCGCCCTCATGCGGCGTGACCAGCGTGCTCTTGCCGGTCGCGACCTCGGCCACGAAGATGTTGGAGTCCTTGCCGGCGGCGTGCTGCTGGGTGTAGGCGATCCACTTGCCGTCGCGCGACCAGATAGGATTGTTATTGCCAAGATCGGCGGGCGTGTCTGTGGTCAGGTGACGCACCTTGCGCGTAAGGATGTCCATCACGTCGATCTCGTAGGTGGACGAAGTCTGCGGCTTCACCTGGTAGGCGAGATGGCGGCCGTCGGGCGCCCACGCCGGGCTTTCCTCCGAGATCGCCGGCGTGTTGGTCAGGTTGACCACGTCGCCGTTCGCGGGCGACACCAGGAAGATGTCCCACTGCTCGTCGCCGTCGTGGTCGGAGATATAGGCGATCCACTTGCCGTCGGGCGACCACGCGGGCGAAGCCTGGCGCTGGTCGCTGATGGTCAACTGCACCGGCCAGCCGCCCTCGGCCGGCGCCAGCCACAGATTGTTGCGGCCGCTGATGTTGGAGATGAAGGCGATCTGCTTGCCGTCGTGCGACCAGGCCGTCCCGCCAACGCGGCGGATCATGTACAGCTTCTCGATGGAGAGCTGCCACTGCTGCACGTCGGGATTGCCCTTGCTCTGGATCTGCCGCGGGTCGGTGATGAAGGCGGCGTCTTGCTCCGCAACCAGGTTCGTAGCCATGAATATAAAAATAGCAAATGCCAACAGAAGGCGCATGAGGGCTCCCGGACGTAAAAGAGCAGTGTATAGGATGTCGCGGAGTTTTGAAGGGGCGCGGCTTCAGCCGTGGCGCGCAATTGCTACCTAATCAATTGTCATCCCGAGCGAAGCGCAAGGGAGCTTTGCGACCGAGCGTGAGTCGAGGGATCTTGGGGTTGTGTGTTGATCTGAGATTGGACAAGCGAAGGAAAACCAAGATCCCTCGCGTCGTGCTCGCTGCGCACTCGCTCGCACTTGCTCGGGATGACAATTCTAAGGAGGCCTTAACGGCGCGGCTAGAAGCCGCGCCCTTTCAAAGCAGCCCCTACGGCGTGGCCCCCTTATGAATCTCCACCGTGCTCCAGGTCTTGTCGGCGGCGTGGCACAAATTCTCCAGCGGACACTCGGCGCACTTGGGCGAGCGCGCCATGCAGAGCTGGCGTCCGTGCCAGATGACCTGGTGGCTGAAGTCGATCCAGCGCTCGCGCGGGACGATGCGCATCAGGTCCTGCTCGATCTTCTCGGCGTTTTCTTGGCGCGTCAACTCCAGGCGGTGTGAAATGCGAGTAACGTGCGTGTCCACTACCACGCCGGTCGGATTGTGGAACCAGGTCCCGAGCACGACGTTCGCGGTCTTGCGCGCCACGCCCGGCAGCGAGAGCAGCTTCTCCATATCGTTGGGGACTTCGCCGCCGAAATCGCTGACCAGCATCCTGGCCGCGCCCACCACCGACTTCGACTTGTTGCGGAAAAAGCCGGTGGAACGAATGTCGGGCTCCAGCTCCTCGGGCTTGAGCGCGGCGAAGTGCTGGACGGTGGGATATTTCTGGAACAGCACCGGCGTCACCATGTTGACGCGCACGTCGGTGCACTGCGCCGAGAGGATGGTCGCCACCAGCAGCTCCCAGGCGCTCTTGTGGTGCAGTGCGCAGGTGGCCTTGGGATAGCGCTCGTCCAGCCGCTTGAGGATCTCACGCAAGCGTTCCGGCGCCAGGGGATCGTACTTGGAGGCTCTGGGTGCCCCACCCTTGGTTTTGGGTGCCCTACCCTTGGCCGGGGTCCCCAGCAAACCCGCCTTTGGTTTGCTGGGGTGGTTGGCCGGTTTTGCCAAGGGTGGGGTCTTATACGCCCGCGGCGGCGCCGAGGGCTTGAGCTCACGGCGCGCGCCTTCGTGGCGTCCGGTCTTGGCGGGCTGGCGGGGGATCATGCCGCGCGCCATCAGGGAACCCTCCGTAGGCGGGACAGATTACAATGGATGCCACGCCCGCTACAATTCCGCGAACACGGGGGTTCACGCATGACCGCAAGCAAGGCCAGCCTGGAGACGGCACAGATGGCGCAGGTGCCGATGACCATCGAGGGCGCGAGCGCGCTTCACAACATGGCGCGCTTTCGCTGGACGGCGTGGCGGGCGCTGCCAGACGCCGAGCGCAAGTCCATCGCCGAGGAGGCCGCCGCCGCGCTCGCTCCCGCCGAGGAAGCAGGCAGGAGCGCAATCTACTCCGTGCTCGGACACAAAGCCGACCTCATGCTGGTGCACTTCCGCGACAGCTTCGTCGAGCTGAAGTCGGCCGAGCTGGGGATGAGCGGCCTCAGGCTGCACGCCTTCATCGAGCCCACCACTTCGTATCTTTCCGTGGTCGAACTGGGGCTCTATGATTCGAGCGTCAAGCTCTACCGCTCGCTCGCCGAACGCGGCATCGAGCCGCACACGCCGGACTGGGACCGCGAGGTCGAGGACACGATGGCCCGCCAGCCCGAAGCCATGCGGGCGCGGCTCTATCCCAAGATCCCGGCGGCGCGCTACCTGTGCTTCTATCCCATGGACCGCAAGCGCGGGGAAGA